>NZ_JBJXHK010000094.1:0-7487 GCF_046638635.1 Lysobacter zhanggongensis | reverse complement strand
CCAGCCGCCGGCGGCCGCACCCGCGTTGCCCGCTTCGTCGCCGGTCGGCCCCGCGCCGCCGCGGGTGGTGGTGGTGCACGCACCCACGCCAACCTACGAATGCACCACGCCCGACGGGGACCGCTACACCAGCCACAACCCCGCCGGGAACCCGCGCTGGGTGCCGCTGTGGACGCTCGGCTATCCGGCATGGACCTCCCCGCGGCGACCACACCAGCGACCCATGCCGCCGGTCCGCCCCGCTGCCGCGGGAACGTCGTACGGCAGCGGTCTCGTTTACGACGGAGTGGGTCGGCCGACCCCGTCGGCACCGGCCGACCACTCACGCCTCCCTGCGTTGCCGCCTCACGTCGGCCTGGCGGCGACACCGGGCACTTGGATCCGCGACGAGTGCCGGCCGCTGCCGCAGGCGGAGGTCTGCGAGCGGCTGCGCGATCGCCACTGGGAGCTTGGCCGCCGCTACAACAGCGCGCTGCAGGGCGAGCGCCACGCCATCGATGCCGAGCAGCGCCGGATCGACGCGCAACTGGCCGCGGAGTGCCCGCCATGAGGGCGATGTACCGTCCGCGCCGGGCCGCGCAGTGGTGTCTCGCACTGCTGCTGGTGTGCGCCACCGCCACGTCCGTCGCTGCGCAGGACGAAGTGGTGATCTACCGCTGCACCGCCGCCGATGGCGCGGTCACGGTGCAGAACGACGACCCCTGCCCCCGCGGCAGCCGCGAGCAGCGCCGCGTGGTCGAGACCACGCCGCCCCCGTCCGAGCCGTACATCCCCGTGCCGACGCCGGCCGCAACACCGGCCGCGCGGCCATCACTGATGCCGATGCCGGTGGAACCCCCACCGCCGGACACCCATGGCACGGTCCTGGTCGAGGTCGACAGCGACGTCCCGGTCGAACGCCGCCCGCCGCCACCGCTGTTCGCGTGCCGCACCTGGGAGCGGGAGGACTACCTGACCGACAGCGAGGTCCCCGCCGAGCGCTGTGCGGNTGCCGATGCCGGTGGAACCCCCACCGCCGGACACCCATGGCACGGTCCTGGTCGAGGTCGACAGCGACGTCCCGGTCGAACGCCGCCCGCCGCCACCGCTGTTCGCGTGCCGCACCTGGGAGCGGGAGGACTACCTGACCGACAGCGAGGTCCCCGCCGAGCGCTGTGCGGCGATGCGCACTACGGGCCTGGGCGGCGACCCGACCCGCGGCGCCGGGGCGGCCTGCATGGTCGTGGTCGACGCCTGCCAGCCCGTGCCCGAGGCGGACCGGTGCGCACGCTGGGAGGAGCTGCTGCAGGCGAGCGAGGCGACGGTGCAGTTCGCCCGCAGCGACGACCCGGTGGCGGCACGCGCCGAACTGGAGCGCGTGCGCGCGATCGTCGAGCGCAACCGCTGCGACGGCTGACTGCGAGCCGCGACCGCCCGGCTCAGAACCCGTAACGCAGGAACCCGCCGTCGACCGCGATGCACTCGCCGGTGACGTAGCCGGCGGCTGGGAGGCACAGGAACGCCACGGCCGCGGCCACTTCCTCCGGTTCGCCCACGCGCCCCATCGGCGTGCGCAGCAGCACCTCGTCGAGGTAGTCCGGGTCGGCCAGCTTGCCGGACGTGCGGCGGGTGCGGATGTACCACGGCGCCACCGCGTTGACCCGGATCCCGTCCCCGGCCCACTCGACCGCCAGGTTCCGGGTCAGCTGGTGCAACGCCGCCTTGCTCATGCCGTAGGGCGCGCCGGTGCGCACGTGGGTCAGGCCCGAGACGCTGCCGACGTTGACGATGCTCGATGCCGCATGGCGGGTCAGCAACGGGTGCAGGTAGCGCGACAGTTCGAACGCCGAAAACAGATTGACCTCGAAGATCTGGCGCCATTCGGCGTCGCCGTAATCGGTGCTCGCCTTGCCGATGTTCATGCCGGCGTTGTTGACCAGCACGTGCAGGCCTTCGCCGAAGTCCTCGACCCAGTCGAGCAGCTCCCGGCGCTGCTCCTCGATGCCGACGTCGGCGGCGAAGCACTGCACCTCGCGCTCGGGGAAGTCCTCGAGCAGTTCGGTGCGGGCGGCGTCGAGGCCGGCGGCGTCACGCGCGGCCAGCAGCACGTCGGCGCCGAAGCCGAGCAGCTCTCGCGCGATCGCGCGGCCGATGCCGGCGCTGCCGCCGGTGACGAGTGCGAGTTGGCCGTCGAGCCGCCAGCGCCTGGGATCCATGCCTGCTCCTATCGGGGTCCGCGCCGGGCGGACGCGGTGTCACGACCGGCGTAGGATAAGCCGCGAGTCAACCGGAGGATGCCGCGATGTCGCCGACCACCCTGTTGCGGGTCGCCGCCGTGGCCGCCGTGGTACTGCTGGCGGCCTGCACCAAACCCGACGCGCCCGACCCGGAACGGCCGCCGGAGCCGCAGGCGGCCGGGGCCACGCACGGCTAGCCGGCGCCTACTCGCCGCAGAAGCAGTACGCCAGCGACTTCACCGGTACGCCGGCCACCGGCGTGATCGCGCCTTCCAGCAGCTTCAGGTCGGCCGCCGCCTGCGGCACCGCGCGCGCCAGCAGGCCGCGCGCGATGTCTGAATCCGACAGCATGGCCACGCCGATCCGGCTGCTGGCAAAGCCGGTGAACCAGCGCTCGAACGGGGTGGCGGCCTTCTCCAGGTAGTGGACCGCGTAGTTGTCCTCCAGCCCGGCGAGCTTGGCGGCGGCGTCGATCGCGGTGTTGAGCCCACCCAGTTCGTCGACCAGCCCGCGCGCCTTGGCCTGCGAGCCGCTCCACACGCGGCCACGCGCCACCTCGTCGATCGCGGCGACCGGCTGGTCGCGGGCCTGCGCGACCTTGCCGATGAAGTCGCGGTAGCCCTTCTCGATCACCGACTGGATCACCTGGCCAACGGCCGGGTCGAGCTCGCGGGTGATGTTGAACGCGCCCGCGAACGGCGTGGTGCCGACGCCGTCGGTGTTGACGCCGATGCGCTCGAGTGCGCGCGGAATGGTCGGGATCATGCCGAAGATGCCGATCGAACCGGTGATCGTCGACGGGTCGGCGTAGATGGTGTCGGCGTCCATGCTGATCCAGTAACCGCCCGAGGCGGCCAGGTCGCCCATCGACACGACGACAGGCTTGCCGGCCTCCTTGAGCGCGACCACCTCGCGGCGGATCTGCTCGGAGGCGAACACTTCGCCGCCCGGGGAGTCGACGCGCAGCACCACCGCCTTGACGTTGCGGTCGTCGCGGGCGTCGCGCAGCAGGGCCGAGGTCGACTCACCGCCGATCGTGCCCGGCGGCTGCTTGCCGCCGGTGATCGAACCGGCCGCGACCACCACCGCGACATGCGGGCGCACGCTGGTGACCTGGCCGAGCGCGTTGTCGACGTGGGCCAGGTAACCGGCCATCGAGACCTGGCGGAAGCCACCCTCGGCGTCGGCATCGGCCACGCCGCGCTCGGCCAGCAGGTCGGCAACCTGCTCGCGGGTCTTCAGGGCGTCGACGAAGCCGTGCTCCAGCGCGTGGCGGGCAAGGTCGCCGTCGACCGCGGCAATCTGCTCGGGCAGCTGCTCGATGCCGGCCGCGATCGTCGCCGGCTCGATCCCGCGCGCCGCACCGATCCGGGCCAGGTAACGGTTCCAGAGGTCGTTCATCCAGTACAGGTCGGCCTCCTTCGACTCCGGCGACGCCGCGTCGAGCACGAACGGCTCGGCCGCGGACTTGTACTCGCCCACCTTGAACAGGTGCACGTCGACGCCGAGCTTGTCCTGCAGGCCCTCGCGGTAGTACTGGCGGTAGCGGCCCAGGCCTTCGAGCAGCATCCCGCCCATCGGGTCGAGGTAGACCTCGTCGGCCTGGGCGGCGATCAGGTACTGCTCCTGCGACATCATTTCCGAGAAAGCGACCACCTGCTTGCCGCTTTCGCGCAGGCGCACCACCGCCGCGGCGACCTCGCCCCGGCTGGCCATGCCGCCGCCGGTGAGTCCGTCCAGGTCCAGCAGTACGCGCTCGATCCGGTCGTCCTGGCCCGCCTCGTCCAGCGCGCGCAGCAGGTCGCGCAGCTGCACTTCGCCGGCCTCCTCGCCCAGCGCGCGGGTCAGCGCGCGGGTGGCCGGGTCGACGCTGTACTGCTCGACCAGCGCGCCCGTCGGGGCGATCACGAGGGTGGTGCGGTCCAGCAGCGGCTCGGTCCGGTCGCCCGAACCCATCACCGCCAGCAGCAGGAACAGCAGCACGAAGAACAGCAGGTTGAGGATCAACCGGCGGGTAAAGTTCATCGCATCCCACAGGCCGATGAAGAAGCGGGCGATGGGGCCGCGCTGCGGAGTCTGGTTCATTGCGTCGTGGTTCTCATGTGGAACGGCCCGCGGAAATGCGGGCGATGGGCCAGCGTACCCGCTGCGCCGTCGTGGTTCATCGGTCGGAGGTCACCCGCGCCGCGTCCGGGGCGGGGTCCGGACCTGTCTCGTTCAGGATCAGCCGGAGCCTTGTCGGGTCGCTCGAGCGTACGAACCGCAGGGACAGCAGCACCGCCGCGACCAGCAGGCCCGCGATCAGCCCGAGCCACATGCCGCGCGGGCCCCAACCGGTGGTCAGGCCGCCGACGCCGAGTCCGAGCACCGCGCCCAGCGGCATGCCGACCGCCCAGTAGGCCAGTCCTGCCAGCAGCATCGGCACGCGCGTGTCGCCCAATCCGCGCAATGCGCCGGCAGACAGCACCTGCACGCCATCCGGGAACTGGAACGCGGCGGCGTACAGCAGCAGCGTCGCCGCCAGCGCCGCCACCGCGGCATCGTCGGTGTAGAACCCGACGATCCAATCGTTGCCCAGCAGCAGCGCCAGCGCCGAGAACGTCTGGGTCGCCAGCACGATGAGGTAGCCGGCGCGCGCGGCGCGGCGCACGCCATCGACATCGGACCGGCCCAGCGCGTGGCCGACCCGCACCGTGGTCGCCTCGGCCAGCCCCATCGGGATCATGAAGCAGAGGCTGGCGACGTTGATCGCGATCTGGTGGGCGGCCGCGGGCAGCTCGCCGAGCCGGCCGATCAGCAGTGCGGTCGCAATGAACAGGCCGCCCTCCATCGCCACCGTCACCCCGATCGGCAGGCCGGTCGCGAGCAGCCCGCGGATCGTGTCCCAGCGCGGCGGGTCGAAGCGTGCAAACAGCCGGAGCCCGGCGAAGCGGCTGGAGCGACGCAGGTACAGGAAGAACGCGATGGCCTGCGCCCACATCATCACCGCCGAGGCGATGCCCGGCCCGCCGGCACCGAGCTCGGGAAAGCCGAACGCGCCATAGGTCAGTACGTAGCCGATCGGCACCAGCAGCACCAGGCCGCCGAAGCCGAGCACCATCGTCGGCAGGGTGAAATGCAGGCCGTCGCTGAGGTAGCGCATGCACAGGTACAGCGTCAGCGCGGGCACGCCCCAGCGGATGCCGTGGATGAAGTCGATCGCGCCCGGCACGATCGTCGGGGCGATGCCCATCGGCACCAGGGCGTGCGCGGCGGCGGTCATGAAGCCGAACAGGATGATGCCCAGCACCGCCGCCAGCCACATCGCCTGGCGGAACAGCGCGCCGATCTCCGCCCGCCGGCCGGCGCCGTCGAGTTGCGACACCGCCGGCGGCAGCGACATCAGCGTGCCCATCGGCACCATCATCGGCAGCCAGAACAGCGCCGTGCCCACCGACACCGCGGCCAGCGTCTCGGTGCCGTGGTGTCCGGCGATCACGCTGTCGACGAAACCGATCAGCCCGGTCGACAGGTGGCCCAGCACCAGGGGTGCGGCGAGCACGGCGCTGCGGCCGACTTCGGTCGACAGGCGCGGGCCGTGCGTCGGCAGGGAGGCATCGGAAGGCATGGGAGAACCGGTCGGGCGACGGCGGCCGCGCCGCCAGGCGGCAGTCGGGCGCTGGCGCCGGGTCGTGGCGGGCCGCTATCTTAGCGCCCGCCATCCACGGCCCCGGGGACAACGCGCATGACCGACCACACGACCGGCAACGCGTCGCACGCGCCGCTGACCCACTGCGAAAACTGCGCCACGGCGCTGCAGGGCGATTTCTGCCACCAGTGCGGGCAATCGGTGCACAACCCGATCCGCCACGCCGGCCACGCGATCGAGGAATTCTTCGAAGCGTTCTGGCACCTCGACGGTCGCCTGTGGCGGACCCTGCGCGACCTGGTCTCGCCCGGGCGCGTGGCCATTAACTACCTCGCCGGCCACCGCCAGCGCTATATCGCGCCGCTGCGGCTGTTCGTGGTGCTGAGCCTTCTGACGTTCTTCATCGGCGCGGCGGCAGTACATATCGACGAGCGCAATGCCAACTTCAACGACAGCCGTGCCCGGTTCGCCCAGGCTGACACGGTCGAGGAAGTGCGGGCACTGGAGGACGCCTTGATGGAGGAGATCCAGCAGGCGCGCATGGCCTCGGGAGACGTGCCCGGCGTGGACATGGGACTGGTGGCGGCCGAGGCGGCCATTCGCGGCGCCGCAGCCAACCGGCGCGTCGAACTGGGCGAAAACGGCACCGGGACCGGCAACGCCGCCGCACCGACCACTCGCGACGCGACGACGGCTCCACGTCCGCGCGACAGCGGCCTGCAGCTCAACATGCTGGGCCACACCGGCGTTTGGGACGCCAAGACCAATCCGCTGGTGGTCAGCTGGTGGCCGGGCTTCGCGAACGACTGGCTCAACCGCAAGCTCGGCAACATCGAGCGCACCATGGAGAGCGAGAACTTCGCCTCGCCCGAGTTCTGGGTGCAGGGGCTGATGGCCTCGGCGCCGACCGCCCTGTTCCTGCTGGTACCGGTGTTCGCCGGACTGTTGAAGCTGGTTTACCTGTTCAGCGGGCGCCTGTACCTGGAGCACCTCGTGGTGGCGCTGTACAGCCATGCCTACCTGCTGCTGGCATTGGCGCTGATGTTCGTGGCTTCGCTCGTAGGGAGCTGGCTGGCGCCGTACACGGTGTGGGTGGGCATCGTGGTCGCGCTGGGGTGGTCGCTGGTGATGGTGTGGCTGCCGATCTACCTGCTGCTGATGCAACGCCGCGTCTACCGCCAGGCCTGGTGGCTGACGGCGATCAAGTACCTGGTTGTCGGGAACATCTATTTCCTGATGTTGCTTTTTGCGACGCTGGTGATGTTCATGGCACGGCTGGCGGAGGGCTGACCGCTCAGCGGTGCAGGCGGTCCCACAGCCAGTCGTCGCGGCGCGCGGCGGCGGTCGATACCAGCTCGCGCCGCAGCTGGGCGCGCTCCTGCGGGGGCGTGCGTTGCACCAGTACCGCAAGGTCCTTGCGCTGGCGGGCGGTCATGCCGCGCAGCACGCGCAGGATCTCGTCGTGCTCGGCCACCGGCACCTGCGCCAGCAGCGGTTGCAGCGCGGTGTAGTCGGCGCCCAGGTCGGGGCCGAGCAGCCAGCCGCGGCGCACGCTGGCATCCAGCGCCTGGAACTCGTCGCGCAAGGCCTGCTGCCGGTCGGGAGGCAGCGCCTCGAACCAGCGCGCGGCGGTCCGCACCCGG
>NZ_JBJXHK010000093.1:0-7683 GCF_046638635.1 Lysobacter zhanggongensis | reverse complement strand
GAAGCCCTGACGGTCGCCACCCGGCGGGTGGAACTCGACGACGTGGCGATGTCCGACGCCTACCGCGCCGAGACCTGCGAAACCACTCTCGCCAGCCTGCGCTGACCAACCCGGCCAGCCGCGCGTCGCCTCAGGGCGGCGCGCGGCTTTTTTTGTGTGCTCGCAGGTAAAAAAATTCGCTGAACAGGCAAATTTTGGTGAAACCTGTCACAAAACGGCCGATTGTCATTTAACTGCCGTTGACTTGGAGGGTCGCCCTTGTAGGCTCCCGATCGCCCCCGCACGGCAATTTGCGACGCAACGTGTCAGTCGGGGTGATGCAGGAAGACGTTCCGAGCCGAACCTTTACGCAGGGAGATCAACCAATGCAGATCAAGCACCGCCGTCTTGGTGCCGGCCGCCAGCGCGGCCAGGGCATGACCGAGTACATCATCATCACCGCGCTCATCGCCATCGCCGCCATCGCCGCCATCACCGCCTTCGGCGGGACGGTCCGCAGCGGCGTCGCCGGCATGGCCAAGGAGCTGTCGGGCGAAAGCGCGACCCAGTCCATCAACCGCGCCCAGAACACCGCCAGCGACGCACAGACGGAAGCGGACAAGACCAAGGGAATGGACGCCTACAACAACAAGTAGGCGTTGCAGCGCATCGGTGCCCCGTCGGGGGCACCGACCCCGGGGATGCGTCGTCAGCGACGACGTCCCCCACCCGATTCCAGGATCTCCCGACCGCGGGCGCAGGCCCGCGCGTCGCCGCCGTTGCGAGGTGACGGGCATGCCAGCCCCTTTTCCCCACCGCAGCTTCACCGCCCCCGGCGCACGCCGGCACCGCGGCCAGGCCCTCGTGCTGGGCGTGGTGTTCTTGCTGGTGCTGGCGGTCGGCACCGTGCTGCTGTTCAACACCGGCCAGGTGGTGCACCGGAAGGTCCAGCTGACAAATGCCGCCGACGCCGCCGCCTACAGCGTCGCCGTGCAGCAGGCGCGGGCCTGGAACTTCGCCGCGTACATGAACCGCGGGCGGGTGGCCAACGAGGTGGCCGTCGCCCAGTTCGTCAGCATCTATTCGTGGATCAACCACTTCAACCAGGCCGCGTTCAACCTCAAGACGCTGTTCGAGGCGCTGAGCCTGATCCCGTTTCCGCCGGTGGCAATACCCGCGCGGCTCCTGGCGACCGGCTTCAAGGTCGCGGATCAGGGCCTCAAGGCGGCCCGCCGGACCGCCCAGCCGATGATCCAGGGTGCGATCACGCTGCTGGACGAGCTCAACGGCTTCTACGCGGGCGCGGCGGCGCTGGCCATCACCTTTGCGTCCAAGGCCGAGTCGGTGCATATCGCCAACACGGTGCTCAAGGGCAATGTCGACCGGGCCCGCCTGAGTGCCCTTGGGGCCGGCGTGCTGGTCGGCCAGCTGGTGGATTCGCAGAACCGCTTCCTCGACTTCCACCGGCTGCCGCGCCGCGGGCAGAGCGAGGCGTTCAACCGCTACCGCAACGTCGTCATGCAATCGCGCGACGGCTTCAGCTGGGACCGCAGCCAGTCGCTTGGCGCGCTGATCAAGTTCGCGACCTACGGCGGCACCGACATGGTCGAGTACAACCGCTGGGCGGCGCTGGACACGATGCAGGTCAAGGTCGACCTGCCCAGCTGGCTCGGCATCGACGACATCGACGTCCCGGTCGGCTGGGGTGGCGCGCAGGCGGTGACGACCTACCGCGGCCAGCGGTTCCTGCCGGGCTTCAACAACAACCGTGGCTGGCGTTCGCCGTTCGACAACCGGCGCTACGGGGTCTACGGCGGCATGAACCCGCGCGACCTCGTCAGCCGGGCGGCGGCCAATGACCCCAACGTGTCGGTCCATGGTGGCAAGGCCAGGGGTGCGTACTTCACCGGCTACAACGGCCTGCGTGACTACCACGACCTGAAGGCAACGAAGAAGGGCCGGTACGGCGAAGGCCCGGTGTTCACGGTCGAGGCGACGGTGGACATGAGCGCGGCCCGGACCAGCACTACCGTCGGGCTCGCCAGCGGCCGGATGGCGCTGGCCGAGCAGACCGCGCGCATCTCCGCGCTGGCGTCGGCCGAGGTGTACTTCGAGCGGCCGGTGTCGCTGGACATGTTCCGGCGCGAAGACGGCCTGCGCGAATGGGGCAGCCTGTTCAGCCCGTACTGGCAGGCCCGGCTGGTCGAAACCCCGGCGGGTGTGCGCAATGCGCTGGGCCTGGCGGGCGGGGCAACGTGATGCCCGCGCGTGCCACCATGGCCCGGCTCTTACTGGTGCCGGCACTCACTGCCGCGTTGCTGGCCGCCTGCAGCGACGGCCCGGCTGCGCAACCCGGGGACGTCGCGAACGAGGCTGCGCAGACCGCCGCTGCCGGCCCCACGGACGAAGGCGCCGTGGCGGACTGGCCGGCGATCCACCTGGACCAGGTGCATGAACTCGTGGTCGAGGGCGCCAATGCCGCGCAGCGCGATTACCGGTTCGCCTTGGCGCGCTGCCGCGAAACCGGCTGGCCGGTCCGCGAGCTGACCGCGGCCGAACTCGGCCGGCTTGGGACGACCCGGGTCCGGATCTGGGCGTCACCGACGCTGGAAGTCGTCCGCGACGAGCAGTGGACGCTCGGGCTGGAGGACGGTGCGCCGGTCGACAGCTGCCTGTTCCGGCTCGAGCATGGCGGGCGCTACAGCTACGCCGACGGGTCGGTCGAGATGAGCCGCGCGCTGGGCGACGATGCCGCTGCCGGCGACAGCGCCGAACCGGTGGCGGGCGGNGCCGGTCGACAGCTGCCTGTTCCGGCTCGAGCATGGCGGGCGCTACAGCTACGCCGACGGGTCGGTCGAGATGAGCCGCGCGCTGGGCGACGATGCCGCTGCCGGCGACAGCGCCGAACCGGTGGCGGGCGGCAAGATACTGCCGCGCTTCCCGCTGGATCCGTCCCCTGGCGGGGCGGACGGCTTCGAGGCCATCGGCGAGCGCCAGGTCGCCGGGCAGGCGTGCCGCGCGTGGCGCGGCCGCAGCGTGGATGGCGAGATCGAACAATGCCTGTGGTCGGGCGGCCGGTCGTTCGGGTTCGACGACCAGGCCGTCGGCGAGGGCTGCACCCCGGCCCGGCCGGTCGAAGCGAGCCTGGAGGCGATCGTGCTGGCGCAGGAGCCGGTCGACGGCAAGGGTTGCCGCATCCGGACCCGCACCTTCACCGTCGGTGATGCGCTGGACCGCGATGCGTACGCGCCGCCCCCGGCTGGAGCCGGCGCATGAGCAGCCGCGGCTTCGGCAGGATGCGGCAGGTGCACTGCGCACGCCGCGCGCAGCGTGGGCAGTCGCTCACCGAGGTCGCGGTCATGGGCGCGGTCCTGGTTCCGCTGTTCCTGCTCGTGCCCGTGCTGGCCAAGTACATCCACCTGCAGCACAAGGGTGAGCAGATCGCCCGCGCATCGGCGTGGGAAGCCACGGTCGCCAGGGACTACGGCGTCCCCGAGCGCGCACGGATGGAACGGCTGCTGATGGCCCGCCACTTTGCGCCGGCCGACCAGCCAATCACCAGCAACCCGCCGGCGCCGCCCGCGGCCAACGCGGTCGTACCGGACCTGTTCCTCAATACCTTCAGCAACCAGCCGCTGTTGCGCAATGCGGACGTCGAACTCGGCGCCTATCGCAACCGCGGCGCGCCGGGCTTCATGGACGACGTGCTGGAGATGGCCGAATCGTTCCCGGGCGAGTTCCCGCCCAACAGCGAGGGGCTGATCGAGACCCGCGTGTCGATCAACCCGCAGAACCTGCGCACGGCCGACGGGCGTCCCGCCGCCTATCTGGCGCCGTTCGATGCCATCAACCTGCGGATGGAGTCGCGCCAGATGCTGTTGGCCGATGCCTGGAACGCGGCCGGCGCCGGCAGCGGCGGCTCGCCCCACCGGCGCAGTGTGCTCGCCCAGGTGCGCACTTTGGTGCCGACCGCCTACCTTGGCGGCGTGCTGCCCGACTGGGACTTGCCCGACTCCATCCCGGTCATCGGCGTGCTCGATGACCTCGAGATCGGCCACATCAAGCCGGATGTTGTCCCCAAGCCGCGGTTGGAGCCGTATGCCCCGCGGCGGTGAGTGGCTGGCTGCCGCGTTGGCCGGACTGCTCGCGCTGCCGATGACGGTGGCGGCGACCGCCTGGCCCGACGTGCCGCTGCCCGACGGTGCGCAGAGCATCGAGGTCGCCGGCGACATGCTGTTCAACGGCCTGCCGATGAGCACCCGCAAGTTCCGCACGCGCATGCGGCCGGAAGAGGTGCAGCGGTTCTACCGCGAGCAGTGGGCCGGCGCGGTGGTCGAGGACGACCTGGGCACCGGCACGGTGATGGGACACCTGCAAGGCCGGCACTACATCACGGTGCAGGTCGAGGCCGTCGGTGGCGGCACCGAGGCCACGGTGGGCGTCATGGACACCCGCGCCAAGCCATCGAAGCAACGGCCGGGTGATTGGCTGGTGCAACCGGCCAACACCGAGGTGCTGAGCGACGTGCAGTACCTGGACCTGACGGGCCAGCCGCGGACGCTGGCGCTGCGCAACACGCTCAGTCCGAGCCAGAACTACCTGTTCTACCGGAGCCGGCTTGCCGCCGACGACTGGAAGCCGGAGGGCGCCGGATGCTCGGTGATGGCCAGCCAGTGCCTGGTCGAGTTCAGCCGCGGCGGCGAGCACCTGTCGCTGGCGATCCAGCGCGAAGGCGGCAGCACCACCGTGCTGGCCAACCGGACCGGACGATGAACCAGCCGATGACAGGGGATCACCGCACGCGCCGGCCGTGGCGACGCCGCCGGCAGCAGGCCGGCCAGGGGCTGGTCGAGTACAGCGTGTTGCTGCTCTTCGTGGTGCTGGTGCTGGTGGCCAACCCCAACGTGATCCTCGAACTCGTCCAGGCCATGCGCGATGCCTACGTCGCGTTCGTCGACGCGCTGTCGCTCTCCTGGATCCCACTGACCTGATGGACCGCACATGCCCACAGTGAATCGAAACCTCCTCTACATCGGCGTCGCCGTGCTGCTTGGCCTCATCGCCGCGGTATCGGCGGTCGGCTACATCCGCGCCGAGGTCGACGAACGCACCCGCGAAGCGGCCACCGAAATGGTCCCGGTCGCGGTGCCCAAGCGCGACATGGACATCGGCACCGTCATCAACGAGGAAGATCTCGCGGTGCGCGAGGTGCCGGTCGACTTCGTGCCCGCCGACGCGGTCACCCCGGACAACTACGCCGAACTGATGGGGCGGATGCTGCGCTCCCCGGTGCGCGAAGGCGCGCCGCTCCCGGGCGCCGCGCTGGTGCCGCTGTACGACCAGTTCTCGCGGGTGATCGGCGCCGGCCGGGTCGGTTACACGCTGCAGGTGGACGAGACCAATTCGATCTCGGGCATGGTCACGCCGGGCGACCGCGTGGACATCCTGATGTCGGTCGACCAGGACGGCGGCAACACCCGGGTGATGCCGCTGCTGGAGGACATCAACGTCCTGGCCACCGGCACCCGCATCGGCGAGGAACTGGCCAACGACGAGGGCGGCCTCGGCTTCTCGACCATGACGCTTGAGCTGCAACCGCGCCAGGCCGAGCGCCTGACCGTGGCCGACAAGGCCGGCGACCTGCGGGTGCTGTTGCGCCAACGCGAGGACGGCAGCGCGTTCGGGCTGGACGGACTGACGGAAAGCGAACTGCTGCGCGGCGCGCCACGGCCGGTCGCGCGTCGCCGCACGGGCGGTGTGGAATTCATCATCGGGGGTGGACGTTGAAGCGATTGAAAGGGGCTGCAGGTCGGGCCGGGAGCCTGGCGGCGACGCTGGCGATGGTGCTTGCAGGAGGAAACGCGTTCGCGACGGGCGCCGGCCAGGACGCCGCCGACGGCGCCGAACAGGCGCAGGCGACCATCGCCCAGGCGCGTTCGATGCTCGACGCCGCCGCGCCGGCGCAGCGCGCACCGGAGCCGGCACCCGGCGCGAACTACGTGCCGGAATCCAGCGAGCTGGCGCGCACGCGCGCTGCCAGCCCCGCACCGCTCCCGGACGTCGGGTCCGGCCAGGGACCACTGCCGGCGGAACTGACCCTGTACGGCGGCCAGGTGGTGGTACACACCGTCGATGTCCCGCTGCGCCGCGTCGCGGTCGGCAGCGGCGAGCTGCTCGAGGTCAAGACGCTCGGCGGACGCGAGCTGGTGATCATCGCCAGCGAGCCGGGCAACACCGCGCTGCACCTGTGGTTCCAGGACGGCAGCCAGCGCGACGTCCCGGTGACCATCGTCGGTGACAACCTCGGCCAGGCCGCGCGCGTACTGCAGTCGATGCTTGGACCGGCTGGCAACGCGCGGGTGTCCATCGTCGGCGGCAACGTCGTGGTGACCGGGCAGGACATCAGCCAGGCCGACTGGTACCGCATCGAGGAGATGCGCAAGGCCTACCCGAGCATCGTCAACCTCGGCAGCGTCGACGCGGTCGGCATGCGGCCGATGGTGATGATGGACGTCCAGATCATGGAGTTCGACCGCAACGCGCTCGAGGAACTCGGCATCCGCTGGGACAGCAGCATCGACGGGCCCAACGCCGGCGCGCTGTACGACTCGTCCTCGTCGGAGTTCCGCGTGCTGCCGGATGGCAGCGACTTCGACAAGCCCGAGTTCGACGGCCTGGCCAACCCGATCCAGACAGCGTTCGGGCTGGCGACCTCGATCACCTCGCGCATCAACCTGCTGGTCAACAAGGGCAAGGCCTACGCGCTCGCGTCGCCACACCTGAGCACGCGCAGCGGCGGCGAGGCCAACTTCCTGGTCGGCGGCGAGGTGCCGATCCCGATCTCCTCGCTGTTCGGCCAGACCCAGGTCGAGTTCAAGGAGTACGGCATCAAGCTCGACATCTCGCCGGTGGTCAACGGCTCCGACGAGATCATGACCACGCTGATGGCCGAGGTGAGCCGCATCGACCCGAGCATCACCGTGAACGGCATCCCCGGCTTCCTGACACGGCGGACCCATTCGGAGGTCAACGTGCGCAATGGCGAGACGATCGTCATCTCCGGGCTGACCGACATCAACGCCGCAAAGTCGGCCGACAAGTTCCCGATCCTCGGCGAGATCCCGATCCTCGGCCGGCTGTTCCGCTCTGACCGGTTCCGCGCCAACCAGACCGACCTGGTGGTCTTCGTGACGCCGCGCATCGTCGGCCCGGACTCGCAGCACAACCGTGACGGCCTCGAGCAGGGCCGGCGGATCCGCGAGATGTACGAGAGCGACCTCGGCCGCAAGCTCGGGCAGTAGGCAACCACCATGTTCAACGTCCTGATCGAAACCGGAAACCGCGACCCGCGCGAAGTGCGCTGCCTGCACCGCGAGTGCGGCATCGGCCGCGGCGACGGCAACCTGGTGGTGCTGCAGGGCTGGAACATCGGCAGCCGCCATGCCGCGCTCAAGCGGCTGGACGACGGCATCTTCATCGAGTCGCTCGGCGGCGGGCGCGCGGCGGTGCTGGTCAACGGCCAGAAGGTCAAGCACAGCCACGGCCCCCTGACCCGGCACGACCTGGTCGAGATCGGCGAGTACCGCATCCGGGTGGTCAACGAGGACGCCCGCACCGCGCCGGTGGCGGCGGCCAACGAGCCGGTCGCGCCACCGGTGCCTGCGTCAACCGCCCCGCTGGCGCCGGCGCCGTCCGATTCGCGCG
>NZ_JBJXHK010000092.1:0-7799 GCF_046638635.1 Lysobacter zhanggongensis | reverse complement strand
AGCGGCCGTGCTGGCCGCGCTGGCCGTCGCCTCGCCGCTGCTGGTGATCGGCGCCGGTGCCGCGCGCGACCATTTCACCGCCAACCGGCTCCAATCGCAGGCCTGGACCGAAGCCGCCACGGTATTGCCGGCCATGCCCGCGTCGGCCGACCCACGCGCAATGGTTGTCGCGCACCACGCGCAACTTGCCGCGGGCGACGCCTTCCACCAGGCCATCGCCGCCCTGTTCACTGCCATCGACAGCGTCGACAGCACCGAGCTCGACGCACTTTCCTATGCAGGTGACCGTGTGGTGGCCGAGATCGCACATACCGGCAACGCCGACCTCGACACGGTGCGGGCCGCACTCGCGGACGCAGGTCTCCCCAGCGAGGTCACAGGCTCGCGCACGACGGGCAACCGCGTCCACAGCACGATCGAACTGGGGGCCGCGCCATGACCATCGGGTCGATACCGGGATCGTCCGCCAGCCGGGTACGCGAGTCGTGGGCGTCACTGGCGCCGCGCGAGCGGACCATGCTGGCGGTTATGGCGCTGGCCATTGCCGCGTTCGTCCTCTGGCTCGGCATCGTGCGCCCGCTGCAGGATTTCGCCGGCGACGCCATGCAGCGGACGCAGCGCGCTGCCGGTGACCTGCGGGAGGTCCAGGCGCGGGTGCGCGACATACGGGCGATGGAGGCCAGCCGACCGGCACTGCCATCGGGCGAGCGGTTCGCCCCCGCGATCATGGATGCGGCGGCCGTCGGGCAGGTCGCCATCACCCGCCAGCGCATTGGCGATGGGGGCGTGCTGGAAGTGGGGATCGACGCGGTCGCGGCGCCGGCGCTGTTCGGCTGGCTCGACGCGCTGCGCACCGGTCACTCGATCACCCCGGCCTCGCTCGAGGTGCGCGAGCGCAACGGCGCGCTGCAGGCGGAAGTCAGCTTCAATCCGCCCGTCGCGCCGCCCTGAAGCGGTCACCCGGCTGACATCGGGCTGAAGCTCGACTGCAACCGGGCTGTCACCCGTCTGCAGGAATGTCACATTCCTGCAAGATTTGGCGCCTAACCTGCGCCCACTTCCCCGCTGTGACACCGACCGTCATGAAAATCACACCAAACCGTCTTGCGGCCGCGCTCATGCTGGCCGGCATCGCGCCACTCGCCCATGCCGGTGTCCCGATCGACACCATCGGTGGTTCCGAAATCAGTTTCGAAGGCCTGGTCCAGGCCGACAGCAGCTGGTACGACAGTGACCTTGCCGACCTCGACGGCGATGCCGGCGATGGCAACGACCATGACCACGAACTGCGCCGCGCCGAGCTGGTACTCAAGGGCAAGGGGCCCGGCAACGTGGACTGGGTGGTGGGCTACGACGCCAAGGGCGACAAGTGGCTGGACGTCAACGTCGGCTACGACTTCGGTGGTGGCCACGGCCTGACGGTCGGCCAGTTCAAGCAGCCCAACAGCCTGGAGGAGCTGTCGTCGACCAAGAACAACGACTTCATCTCCAAGGCGATGACCACCAACACCTTCGCCGTGTCGCGCCGGCTCGGTGCCGCCTATGGCTACTCGGCCGACGACTGGAGCATCACTGCAAGCAGCTTCGGCCGCGAATTGACCAGCGGCGGTGCGCACGGCGCGGGCTACGGCCTGCGCGGGACATTCGCCCCCATCCACGACGACGCCAGCATCCTGCACCTGGGCCTGTCGTACGTCGACCAGGACACTGACGCCGATACCCTGCGGCTGCGTACCCGCCCGCAGGCCGACCTGGCCGGCGTGAGGCTGGTCGATACCGGCACACTGCTCGACACCGACCGCGTGGCCACCACCGGCGTCGAGAGTTTCTGGGCGCATGGCCCGTTGAAACTGCAGGGCGAGTACATGCATGCCTCCGTCAGCCGGCACGACAACGCTGACTACACCGCCACCGGCGGCTACCTCAGCGCCGTCTACAACCTGACCGGCGAGTCGTGGGGCTACAAGTCCGGCACCCCCGGCACCGCCAAGCCGGCCGATCCGGCCCGCGGCATGTGGCAGGTGGGCCTGCGCTACGACACCATCGACCTGGACGACGGCACCGTTGAAGGTGGCCGGATGGACGCGATGACCGCGGGCGTGAACTGGTACTGGCGCAAGAACTTGAAGTTCGCGCTCAACTACGTGCAGGTCGACAGCGAGCGCCAGGGCCTCAGCGACGACCCGGACATCATCGAGACCCGGCTCCAGTTCTTCTGGTAGCGGAAGCTTCCAGTCTCTCTCTCAATCTCCCTCCCCGGGCAGGGCGCGACCAAGGTCGCGCCCTTTTTGTTTGCGCGTCCGGTACCCGCCAGGTGAACACGGCCTGCACCGGCTGTAACAAAACCGGGCGAACTGTCATATCGGCGTAACAAAAACATCATTTCATGGTCGCACCCGCCGGCAGGTGCCGGCATTCNTCAATCTCCCTCCCCGGGCAGGGCGCGACCAAGGTCGCGCCCTTTTTGTTTGCGCGTCCGGTACCCGCCAGGTGAACACGGCCTGCACCGGCTGTAACAAAACCGGGCGAACTGTCATATCGGCGTAACAAAAACATCATTTCATGGTCGCACCCGCCGGCAGGTGCCGGCATTCCTCGTCACGGAGTTCCGAATGAACACCACGCCGGCCGGCTTCAACCTCCGCACCGCCGCCCTGCCCGTTGCCCTCGCGTTCGCCGTCGCCGCGTGCGGTGGCAACGACTCCACGCCCGCCGCCGATGCCGGCGGTTCCGCCCCGGGCGCCAGCACCGAGGCGGGCGACCAGGTCTCCGCGCAGATCACCGGTGCCGGCGCGACCTTCATCTTCCCGCTAATCTCCAAGTGGTCGGCCGACTACAACGCCGCCACCGGCCACAAGGTCAACTACCAGTCGATCGGTTCGGGCGGCGGCATCGCCCAGATCAAGGCCGGCACCGTCGACTTCGGTTCGTCCGACGCGCCGCTGTCGAGCGAGGAGCTGGCCGAGGCCGGCCTGCTGCAGTTCCCGTCGGTCATCGGCGGCGTGGTGCCGGTGGTCAACGTCAAGGGCATCGAGGCCGGCGAGCTGAAGCTCACCGGCCCGCTGCTGGCCGACATCTACCTCGGCAAGGTCAAGACCTGGAACGACCCGGCCATCGCCGCGGTCAACCCGGGTGTCGAGCTGCCCGCCGGCAAGATCAACCTGGTGCAGCGTTCGGACGGCTCGGGCACCACCTTCAACTTCACCAACTACCTGACCAAGGTCAGCCCGGCGTGGGCGGACGCGGTCGGCGAAGGCAAGTCGGTGCAGTGGCCCGACGGCGTGGGCGGCAAGGGCAACGAGGGCGTGGCCTCCTACGTGCAGCAGATCGACGGCTCGATCGGCTACGTCGAGCTGGCCTACGCGCTGCAGAACAAGATGGCCTACGCGATGCTGCAGAACGCGGCCGGCAACTTCGTCGCGCCGAGCGCCGAGGCATTCGCCGCCGCCGCCGCGACCGCCGACTGGACCAGCGTGCAGGACTTCAACCTGGTCATCACCAATGCGCCGGGCGAGCAGGCGTGGCCGATCACCGCCACCAACTTCATCCTGATGTACGAGCAGCCCAAGGACGCCAAGCGCAGCGCCGATGCGCGTGCGTTCTTCGAGTGGGCGCTGGAGAACGGCCAGCAGCAGGCTGCGTCGCTCGACTACGTGCCGCTGCCGCCGGAGCTGGTCGGCCAGATCGAGCAGTACTGGGCCGCCGAGTTCAAGGGCGCCACCGCGCAGTAACCGCGTCTCGTCGGACCGCCCCCGGATGCCACGTGCACCGGGGGCGTATTGCCGGCCAAGGAATCCGATATCCGCATGAATGCCATCGCCCTCCCCGCCTCGCGCGACCACAAGGACGCCCGCAATGACCGGATGTTCCGGTACGTGCTGGTCGCCACCGTGGTGTTCGTGCTGCTGGCGCTCACCGGCGCGGCGCTGTCGATGCTCTGGGGTGGCCGCCAGGCGCTGGAGGCTTCGGGCCTCGACTTCTTCTTCAGCGCCGACTGGAACCCGGTCGAGAACCGGTACGGCGCGCTGGTGCCGATCTACGGCACCGTGGTCACCGCGATCATCGCGATGGTCATCGCAATCCCGGTGAGCTTCGGGATCGCCTTCTTCCTGACCGAGGTTGCACCGCGCTGGCTGCGTGGCCCGGTCGGCACGGCGATCGAGCTGCTCGCGGGCATTCCTTCGATCATCTACGGCATGTGGGGCCTGTTCGTGCTGGTGCCGGTGATGACCACGTACGTTACGCCGTGGGCCAACGAGCACCTGGGCACGCTGCCTGTGATCGGCCCGCTGTTCCAGGGCCCTCCGATCGGCATCGGCATGCTCACGGCCGGCATCGTGCTGTCGATCATGGTGATCCCCTTCATCTCCTCGGTGATGCGCGAGGTCTTCCTGACCGTGCCGACGCGGCTGAAGGAATCGGCTTACGCGCTGGGTTCGACGAAGTGGGAGGTCAGCTGGGACATCGTGCTGCCGTACACCCGCTCGGCGGTGATCGGCGGCATCTTCCTCGGCCTCGGCCGTGCGCTGGGCGAGACCATGGCGGTCGCGTTCGTGATCGGCAATTCGACCCGCTTCACCGCATCGCTGCTCGAGCCGGGTACCACCATCGCCGCGCTGATCGCCAACGACTTCGGCGAGGCGACGGAGACCTACCGTTCGGCGCTGCTGCTGCTGGGCTTCGTGCTCTTCATCGTGACGTTCATCGTGCTGGCGATCGCCCGGCTGATGCTGGGCCACCTATCGCGCAAGGAGGGCAACCGATGACCTCGCCCGCCGCCACCGCCCACGTCGCCGACGCGCGCCGCCAGCGCACCGCCAACGCGCTGTACCGCCGGCGCCGCATCACCAACGCGGTGTCGCTGGTGCTCGCCTGCCTGGCGGCCGTGCTTGGCCTGCTGTTCCTGGGCTGGATCCTTTGGACGTTGGTCGCCAAGGGCCTCGGCGGAATCGACGCGGCGCTGTTCACCCAGGACACGCCGCCGCCGATGGCCGAAGGCGGCCTGCGGAATGCCTTCTTCGGCAGCGCGGTGATGTGCCTGATGGCGATCGGCATCGGCACGCCGCTGGGCATCGCCGCCGGCACATGGCTGGCCGAGTACGGCGCCGCCAGCCGCATCGGCACCGTCGTGCGCTTCGTCAACGACATCCTGCTGTCGGCGCCGTCGATCGTGCTGGGCCTGTTCGTCTACACGTTGCTGGTGATGCAGGCCGGCGGCAACTTCTCGGCGGTCGCCGGCGCGGTGTCGCTGGCCTTCATCGTGCTGCCCGTGGTGCTGCGCACCACCGACGAGATGCTGCGGCTGGTGCCCTCGCAGATGCGCGAGGCGGCACTGTCGCTTGGCGTGCCGCAATGGAAGGTCATCGTCCAGGTCATGTACCGCTCGGCCATGCCCGGCATCGTCACCGGCATCCTGCTGGCACTGGCCCGCATTTCCGGCGAGACCGCGCCGCTGCTGTTCACCGCATTCGGCAACCAGTACTGGAGCGCCGACGTGACCGGCCCGATGGCAAGCGTCCCGGTGGTGATGTACCAGTTCGCCGGCAGCCCGTACACGTCCTGGCAGGACATCGCCTGGGCCGGCGCGCTGGTACTGACCGGCTTCGTGCTGCTGATCAGCCTGGTCGCACGCGCCATCGTCGCGCGCAAGCGGGTGAGCCATGACTGAGCCCGCCCCGTCCCGCCGCCCGGCTGCGGCCCCGCACCCCTCAACCTTCCAGGCACCCGCCATGAACGACGCCATCGCCTCCCCCATCGACACCCGGGCGCCGGTCAAGCTCGCCGCGCGTGGGCTCGACTTCCACTACGACCGGTTCCACGCACTCAAGGGCATCAACCTGGAGATCCCGGAAAAGCAGGTCACCGCGCTGATCGGTCCGTCCGGTTGCGGCAAGTCGACCCTGCTGCGCGTGTTCAACCGGATCTACGCGCTGTACCCCAAGCTGCGTGCCAGCGGCGAGGTGCTGTTGGACGGGGAGAACATCCTCGACCCGAAGTACCCGATGAACCGGCTGCGCAGCAAGGTCGGCATGGTGTTCCAGAAGCCGGTGCCGTTCCCGATGACGATCTTCGAGAACGTCGCCTACGGCATCCGCCACCACGAGAAGCTGGGCAAGGCGGAGATGGCCGACCGGGTCGAGCTGGCGCTGCGCCAGGGCGCGCTGTGGGACGAGGTGAAGGACAAGCTGGGCCAGAGTGCGCTGGGCCTGTCGGGTGGCCAGCAGCAGCGCCTGTGCATCGCCCGCGCGGTCGCGCTGCGCCCCGACGTGCTGCTGCTGGACGAGCCGACCTCGGCGCTGGACCCGATCTCCACCAGCCGCATCGAGCAACTGGTCGCCGACCTCAAGAACGAATACACCATCGCCATCGTCACCCACAACATGCAGCAGGCCGCGCGCGTGTCCGACTTCACCGCCTTCATGTATCTGGGCGACCTGGTCGAACATGGCCCGACCGACCGGATCTTCTCGGCGCCGGACAAGCAGCAGACCGAGGACTACATCACCGGCCGGTTCGGCTGAGGAGAACCCCATGACCACCCAGCCCCACGACCACATCGTCAAGAGCTACGACGACGAGCAGCGCCGCCTGCTCGACGAGACCCTGCGCATGGGCGAGATGGCCGCCGCGCAGCTGGAGGCCGCGCTGGACGTGGTCGCACGCCGCGACGACAAGGCCGCCGCGCGCATCATCGCCAACGACGAGGCGATCGATGCGCTGGAACAGGAGATCAGCCAGGACGTCATGAAGCTGGCGTTGCGCGGGCCGATGGCCCGCGATCTGCGCGAGATCCTCGCGGCGATCCGGATCGCCTCAGACATCGAGCGCATCGGTGACTACGCGGCCAACGTCGCCAAACGCTCGACCGCGCTCAACCTCGCCCCACCCCTGCCGCAGGTGGGCGGCCTGCAGGTGATCGGCCGGCTGGCCGTCGAGCAGCTGCGCGACGTGCTGGTGGCCTACCGCGACAACGACGTCGAGGCCGCCCAGGCCATCCGCGCCCGCGACGCCGAGCTCGACACCGCCTACACCGCGCTGTTCCGCGAGCTGCTGACCTACATGGCCGAGGACCCGCGCAGCATCACCGGCTGCACGCACCTGCTGTTCATGGCCAAGAACATCGAGCGCATCGGCGACCACGCGACCAACATCGCCGAAAACGTCTGGTTCCTCGTGCGCGGCAACGACGACCTTCCGCCGCGGGAGAAGCGCGACGGCAGCAATACCGTAGCCCCGTAGCGCCCGTTAACGACCGGCGCCGGCAACCGCGCTAGCATCGGCCTCCACCGCGGCCCCGGCCGCCACCACGGAGACAGCCGATGTCCAGCAAGCCGAACAAGCCCGTACTCGCCGCCGCCGGCATTGCCGGCACCCTGCTCCTGGCCGGCGCCGCGTTCGCCGCCACGCCGCTGGCCCAGGGCTACATGCTGGGCGCCAGCGACGGCGCCGCCGCGAGCGAGAAGGACCCGCACGAAGGCCGCTGCGGCATGGAGCGCATGGACACCGACAAGGACGGGCGCATCTCCCCGGCCGAGTTCGCCGCCGCGCATGACGGCGACGGCAGCCGCTTTGGCGAGCACGACCCCGATGGCGACGGCTTCATCAGCGCCGCCGAAATGGACGCCCACCACCCGAAGGTCGAGGCGGCCGACACGGGCGGGAAGGCCGGGATGGAAGGCAAGTGCGGCGAGGGCAAGTGCGGCGGCATGTGAGCCGCGGCACGTCCGCATACCCGGGATGACCGGTCCGGCACGGCTCGCCGCCGACGCCGTCGGCCTCGGCCTGCGGCGGGCCCTGCT
>NZ_JBJXHK010000091.1:0-8105 GCF_046638635.1 Lysobacter zhanggongensis | reverse complement strand
GACACCGCCGACCTGGCCCGGCGCATTTCGGCCACGCTCGAAATCCTCGCCGAGCGCGCCGACCTGCTGCGCTTGGCCCAGGCCGCGCGCTCGCTGGCCCGACCCGACGCCGCCGCGCGCGTGGCCGACATCGTCGTCGCCCAGATCCGTCCCCCCCATTCCAACCCGGAGCAGGCTGCATGAGCAGTACCGTTCGCCGCCGCCTGCAACACGGTGGCGACCTCGCCAAGGCGTTTCCCCGCGTGCACTTCATCGGTGTCGGTGGCACCGGCATGAGTGGCATCGCCGAGGTGATGTGCACGCTGGGCTACCAGGTGTCGGGCTCGGACCGGGCCGACAACGCCGTGACCCGCCGGCTGGCAAAGCTGGGCATCACCGTGCACCGCGACCACACGGCCGCCAACGTGCTCGGCACCGATTGCGTGGTGGTGTCCAGCGCCATCCGCGAAGACAACCCCGAGCTGATGGAAGCGCGCGCGCAGCGCATCCCGGTGGTGCCGCGCGCGGAGATGCTGGCCGAGCTCATGCGGTTCAAGCGTGGCATCGCCGTCGCCGGCACCCACGGCAAGACCACCACGACCTCGCTCACCGCCAGCGTGCTGGCCGAAGGCGGGATCGACCCGACCTTCGTGATCGGAGGGCAGCTGCTCGCGGCCGGCGCCAACGCGCGCCTGGGCGGCGGTGACTGGCTGGTGGCCGAGGCCGACGAGAGCGACGGCAGCTTCCTGCGCCTGAACCCCCAGATCGCGATCGTCACCAACATCGACGCCGACCACCTGGAGAATTACGGCGGCGACTTCGCCAAGGTCCAGGCGGCGTTCCTGGAGTTCATGCACAGGTTGCCGTTCTACGGACTGGCGGTGCTGTGCATCGACGACCCCGAGGTCGCCGCGCTGGCGGCGCGCACCCCGCGCCACGTGATGACCTATGGCTTCTCCGAAGACGCCGACGTGCGTGCCGAGGACGTGGTGCAGCAGGGCGCGCGGATGCGCTTCGTGCTGTGCCTGCCCGACGGCGCGCGCTGCCCGGTGACGCTGGCCATGCCCGGCCGCCACAACGTGCAGAACGCGCTGGCCGCCGCTTCGGTGGCGTGGCAGCTGGGCGTGGAATCCAGCGCGATCGCGCGCGCGCTCGAAGGCTTCGCCGGGGTCGGCCGCCGTTTCAACCTGCTGTCGCAGACGCCGTTGGCCGGCAGGGACGGGCACGCCGGCGGTCTGGTCACCGTGGTCGACGACTACGGCCACCATCCCAAGGAGCTCGAGGCGGTGTTCGCCGCCGCGCGTGGCGGCTGGCCGGAAAAGCGCCTGGTGGTTGCGTTCCAGCCCCACCGTTACAGCCGCACCCGCGACCTGTTCGACGATTTCGCCGCGGTGCTGTCGAGCGCCGACATGGTGGTCCTGACCGAGGTGTACGCCGCGGGCGAAGCGCCCATCGCCGGCGCCGACGCACGCGCACTGGCCCGCGCGATCCGTACCCGCGGCCGGGTCGAGCCGGTGGTGGTCGGCAGCGCGCGTGAGCTTCCGCAGGTGCTGGGCGACGTGCTCGAGGACGGCGACCTGCTGCTGATGATGGGCGCCGGCGACATCGGCCAGGCCGCCCAGTACGTCGCCACCCATGGCTTCACCGCGATCGAGGGGGATGCCGCATGAGCGCCGCCTTCACCCCGCCGCGGTTCACGGATCCCGCCGTGTTCGGCCGCGTCGCGGTACTGATGGGCGGCACCAGCGCCGAGCGCGAGGTGTCGCTGGATTCCGGTCGCAACGTGCTGGAGGCGCTGCAGGCTCGCGGCGTCGACGCGGTGGCGGTCGACGGCATCCCGGCGCTGGTCGATGCGGTTCGCGCCGGCTCGGTCGACCGCGTCTTCAACATCCTCCACGGCAACAAGGGCGGTGGCGAGGACGGCGTGCTGCAGGGGCTGCTGGACGCGCTCGGCGTGCCGTACACCGGCTCGGGCGTGCTCGGCTCGGCGCTGAGCATGGACAAGATCCGCACCAAGCAGGTGTGGCTGTCCCTGGGCCTCCCCACGCCGCGCTACGTGCGACTGCCGAAGGGTTCGGACGTGCACGACGCGGCCCGCGTGATCGGGCTGCCGTTGATCATCAAGCCGTCGTGCGAAGGTTCCAGCGTCGGTGTCTCGCGGGTGCATGACGAGGCCGGCCTGGACGACGCCGTCGCGCTGGCCGCGCGCTACCCCGGTGAGCTGCTGATGGAGCAGCTGGTGGTCGGCGACGAACTCACCGTCGCGGTGCTCGCCGACGGCGATGGCCACCGCGCGCTGCCCTCGATCCGGATCGTGCCGAAGGGCGAGTGGTACGACTACAACGCCAAGTACGTCGCCGAGGACACCCAATACCTGTGCCCGGGCCTGGACGGCGCCGCCGAGGACGAGATCCGCCGCATCGCGCTGCTGGCCTTCGAGGCCGCCGGGTGCAGCGGCTGGGGCCGGGTCGACGTGATGCGCGACCGGGCGACCGGCGACTTCTTCCTGCTCGAGGTCAACACCGCGCCGGGGATGACCAGCCACTCGCTGGTGCCCAAGGCCGCGCGCGAACTCGGCATCGATTTCGGCGAGCTGTGCTGGCGGGTGCTCGAGTCGAGCCTGGCCGACGACGGAGGTGCACACGCGTGAACGCGCTGCTCCGCCTGCTCGGTTGGACCCTCGCGGTGGCGCTGGTCGCGCTGCCCGTGGTCGCCGTGCTCAACGGCTGGGTCGGCCAGGACCGCTGGCCGCTGACCACGCTGCGCGCGACCGGGCAGTTCGACCGGGTCGACGAAGCGCGCCTGCGTGAGGCGATGCTGCCGTTCGCGCGGCAGGGCTTTTTCGCCGTCGACCTGGATGCCGCGCAAGCCGCTGTCGCGCGGATGCCGTGGGTCGAGCGCGCCGAAGTCCGCAAGCGCTGGCCCGACGTGCTCGAGGTGCGGGTGGTCGAGCACGTCCCGTTCGCGCGCTGGGGCGAGGACCGGCTGTTGTCCGACCACGGTCGGCTGTTCCCGGCCGGCGACGTCGACGTGCCGCCGGGCCTGCCCCGGCTGGACGGTCCGGACGTACGGGTGCCGGACGTGGTCGAGTTCTACAACCAGACCAGCGTGCTGATGGCGCCGCTCGGGCTGGGTGTGCGCTCGGTGCTGCTGGACCCGCGAGGCAGCTGGAGCATGGAGCTCGACAGCGGCGCGCAGGTGGTGGTCGGCCGCAACGAGGCCCGCCCGCGCATCGCCCGCTTCGCCCGGCTGATGCCGCAGTTGCTCGCGCAGCAGGCGCAACGCCTGGTGCGCGCCGACCTCCGCTACACCAATGGTTTCGCCTTGAGCTGGGCGCCGGTCCCGAAGGCGCCACAGGCAGGCATGCAGGGAAATACATGAATCGCAAGGGCGACAAATCGTTGATCGTGGGTCTCGACATCGGCACCTCCAAGGTGGTGGCGCTGGTGGGCGAGTACTCACCCGGCAACCCGATCGAGGTGATCGGCATCGGCAGCCACGAGTCGCGCGGGCTGCGCCGCGGCGTGGTGGTCGACATCGAGTCGACCGTGCAGTCGATCCAGCGCGCGATCGAGGAGGCCGAGCTGATGGCCGGCTGCGAGATCCGCTCGGTCTACGCGTCGATCTCGGGCAGCCACATCCAGTGCCGCAACTCGCAGGGCATCGCGCCGATCCGCGACGGCGAAGTGAGCTTCTCCGACCTGGACCGGGTGCTCGATGCCGCCAAGGCCGTGGCGATCCCGGCCGACCAGAAGATCCTGCACGCGATCCCGCGCGACTACGTGCTCGACGATTCGCAGGAAGGCATCCGCAACCCGGTCGGCATGACCGGCGTCCGGCTGGAAGTGCATGCCCACCTGGTGGTCTGCGCGCAATCGGCCGCGGCCAACGTCAGCAAGTGCGTGCAGCGCTGCGGGCTGCAGGTCGACGACCTGATCCTGGGCGTATTGGCCTCCGCCAACGCGGTGCTGACTTCCGACGAGCGCGAGCTCGGCGTGGTGCTGGTCGACATCGGCGCCGGCACCACCGACATCGCGGTGTTCGTCCAGGGCGCGATCGCGCACTCGGCCAGCCTCGGCATCGCCGGCGACAAGGTCACCGAGGACATCGCCCACATGCTGCGCACGCCGACCCCGGAGGCCGAGCAGATCAAGGTCCGCTACGCCTGCGCGCTGGCGCAGATGGCGACCGCGGAGGAATCGATCCAGGTGCCTTCGGTCGGCGACCGGCCGCCCCGGCGCATGCCGCGCCACTCGTTGGCGCAGGCGGTGCAGGCGCGCTACGAGGAGATCTTCGAGATGGTCCAGGCCGAACTGCGCCGCAGCGGCTTCGAGCAGCACGTCCGCGCGGGCATGGTCCTGACCGGCGGCGCCGCGAAGATGGAAGGCGTGGTCGAGCTGGCCGAGGAGATGCTGCAGATGCCCGTGCGCGTCGGCATCCCGCAGCACGTAACCGGCTTGGGCGAGGTGGTCGGTAACCCGGTGCACGCCACCGGTGTCGGCCTGCTGCTGATGGGCAGCCAGATCGAGAACCCGCGCCGCCCGGTGATCAGCACCGGGCGCGCCGGGAACGTACTCAACCGTTTCAAGAACTGGTTCCGGGGGGAGTTCTGATGACCCCGGCGACCAGGTGGATACCTCCGGGACGTCGACGATGTCCCGGTGGCCATGGGGGCGCGACACGCAACACGTCAGGCAGCAGTACCGGCAGCGACAACGGCACCACATAACTAGACATACGAGGACACGGACATGGCGCACTTTGAACTGGTAGAGAACATGGCCCCGAACGCGACCATCAAGGTGGTCGGCGTCGGCGGTGGCGGCGGCAACGCGGTCGCCCACATGGTCAGCAACAACGTCGACGGGGTGGAATTCATCACCGCCAACACCGACTCGCAGGCGATCAAGAACTGCGGCGCCAAGCTGCAGCTGCAGCTGGGCAGCAACGTCACCAAGGGCCTGGGCGCGGGCGCGAACCCGGAGGTCGGCCGCCAGGCCGCGCTGGAGGACCGCGAGCGCCTGATGGACGCAATGCAGGGCGCCGACATGGTGTTCATCACCGCCGGCATGGGCGGTGGCACCGGCACCGGCGCCGCGCCGGTGGTGGCGCAGCTGGCCAAGGAGATGGGCATCCTGACCGTCGCGGTGGTCACCAAGCCGTTCCCGTTCGAGGGCCGCCGCCGCATGCAGGTCGCGCTCAAGGGCATCGAGGAGCTGAGCCACCACTGCGACTCGTTGATCACCATCCCCAACGAGAAGCTGATCACCGTGCTCGGTCGCAACGCCACGATGATCCAGGCCTTCCGCGCCGCCAACGACGTGCTCCTGGGCGCCGTGCAGGGCATCGCCGACCTGATCGTGCGCCCGGGCCTGATCAACGTCGACTTCGCCGACGTGCGCACCGTCATGTCCGAGATGGGCCTGGCGATGATGGGCAGCGGTTCGGCCCGCGGCGACGACCGTGCCCAGGCCGCGGCCGAGGCGGCGGTGCAGAACCCGCTGTTGGACGACGTCAACCTGTCGGGCGCCAACGGCATCCTGGTCAACATCACCGCCGGTCCGGACTTCACGATGGCCGAGTTCGACGAGGTCGGCCGCACGATCGAGGCGTTCGCGTCCGAGGATGCGACCGTGGTGCTTGGCACCGTGCTCGACCCGGACATGCAGGACGAGGTCAAGGTGACCGTGGTCGCCACCGGGCTCAACCGCGCCGTCGCCCGCCAGGGCAAGCCGAACGAGCAGCTCAACCGCGCGCCGATCCAGCTGGTCCNAGGACGAGGTCAAGGTGACCGTGGTCGCCACCGGGCTCAACCGCGCCGTCGCCCGCCAGGGCAAGCCGAACGAGCAGCTCAACCGCGCGCCGATCCAGCTGGTCCGCAACGCCACCACCGGCCAGCCGGAATTCCCGATCGAAGACGCGGTCGCGCCGGCGTCGGCCCCGGGGTTCACCAGCGGGCTGCGCAGCAGCGGCCGGCACGAAGCGGCCCCGGCACCGGGGGCCGCGGCGGCCGACTTCGGCAACGACAGCTACCTGGACATCCCGGCGTTCCTGCGCCGCCAGGCCGACTGACCGCTTCGCCACGTCCGTAACAGGCGCGCCGCAAGGCGCGTCACCTTGGCCCCGGGGTCCCCATGCCCGGGGCGATTGGGTCGGTCGCCCGTTCCCGGGCGGCCGGCCGATTTACCCGCCGCGCGTGCCGGCGTGTGACGGCGACCCCGCCTTCGCGTCGGATTTTCCGTTCAGATTCAGCTGCCTGCATGTTAATCTTGCGCGGTTTTCCGGATTGGTAATATTCCGGACATCTCCGCCTGACCGAGCCGTTTCGCGCGTCCGGCCGCGGCGTGCCCCCGGCAACAGGAAGTCCGCACTGCCCATGCTGCGCCAGCGCACCCTCAAGAACATCATCCGCGCCACCGGCGTGGGCCTGCACAGCGGCGAGAAGGTGTTCCTCACCCTGCGCCCTGCGCCCGTCGATGCCGGCATCGTGTTCCGCCGGGTCGACCTGGACCCCGTGCTCGAGCTGCCCGCCCGCGCCGACCTGGTGACCGAGACCGTGTTGTGCACGGGGCTCAGCCGCGAAGGCGGCAAGGTCATGACGGTCGAGCACCTGCTCTCGGCGCTGGCCGGGCTCGGCATCGACAACTGCTATATCGAGCTGTCCGCGGCCGAGGTGCCGATCATGGACGGCTCGGCCGGCCCGTTCGTGTTCCTGCTGCAGTCCGCCGGCGTCGCCGAGCAGGACGCGCCGAAGAAGTTCATCCGCATCACCCGTCCGGTGGAAGTACGCGACGGAGACAAGGTCGCCCGGTTCGAGCCCTACGACGGCTTCCGGCTCGGTTTCACGGTGGTGTTCAACCACCCGGCGATCCCGGCCGCCCAGTCACGCGCCGAGGTCGAGTTCTCGGCGGCCAACTACATCAAGGAAGTCAGCCGCGCCCGCACGTTCGGCTTCATGCGCGACCTGGAGTACATGCGCGAGCGCAACCTCGGCCTGGGCGGCTCGATGGACAACGCGATCGTGCTGGACGAGTTCCGTGTCCTCAACGAGGACGGCCTGCGCTACGCGGACGAGTTCGTCCGACACAAGATCCTGGACGCCGTAGGCGACCTGTACCTGGCCGGCCACGCCATCCTTGGCGCCTACGAGGGCTACAAGTCCGGCCACGCGCTCAACAACCAGCTGGTGCGCGCCCTGATGGCCGAGCAATCGGCCTGGGAGATCGTCACCTTCCCGGGCGAACAGGACCCGGTGCCCGCGTCCTACCGGCCTGTCGCCGCCGTCTGAGGCCGCGGAAAGCCCCCCGCCGGCGCCCCGCCGGACCGCAAATGCCGACCCCGCCCCACTCGTGGGTGTCCCCCGTCACGGATGTGAATACCTCGTGACGTGTTAACGGCATTTTTGCGAAATTCTTCGGGTTCCTTAACAAAACCGGCGATTCAGGGGCTTAGCATGCCCCGTCGGTGATCACTTGGTCTTCACGGCAGGAGTCGCCCCAACGGGCATGCACCTACCGCGCAAGGATCACTCGCTGCCGTCGGAACCTGGGTTTCCCGGGCGCAACGACGCCAGTGCGGCCTGCAGGGCTTCCTTTGCGGCCGGCGACATGGTCACGGTGTTCCGCGGTGCCGCAGGGGGCGGCGAAGCGGAAACAAGGCTCGTCTTGACGACGAACTCCACCGCGGCCAACCCGATGGATCGGGCGGCATCGAGCAGTTCCGGGGCAAGCAGGCGCAGTTTCGCCCGCCACACCGGGGCATCGACCACAAACACGAGCCTGCCGCGCTCGTAGTTCGCCAGCCGCGCATGCGCGGCCAGCGGGGACGGCAGGAGGGGGCGTAACCGACGGTCCAGCTCGTCAAGCCACATGGCACGACGAATCGGGTCGCCAGCGGGCTCCGCCAGCAGCGCATCGATCGCGGCGACGGGGGACGAGGGACGGCGCGGACTGGGCTTGAATTCAGACATCGGACATATGACCTATATCGACATCGTAAACAAATCACGCGACCTGCTGGCCTCCGTGGCCCGGCAGGCCGCCAATGCCGGCGCCCGTCGCCCGGGTGCCGCCGCGGCCCTGCTGCTCGGCAGCGGGCTGGCGATCGGCGCCGGTGGCGGCATCGCC
>NZ_JBJXHK010000090.1:0-8142 GCF_046638635.1 Lysobacter zhanggongensis | reverse complement strand
CGCGGGTGCGGCCGCCGGCGGCTGGGGAGGCGGGTCCTGCGGCCGCAGCATGCCGCGGGCCTGCTGGTGCTCGCCCGCCGCGCACGGTGTGTCGCGCAGGGTGAGCTGGCCGTCGGCGCCGACGCATCGGTAGATGGTGACCTGCCCGGGAGCGGATGCGGCAGTGACCGCAGGCATCGCCGGCGAGAGCCCTGCCAGCAAGGCGAGGATGGGCAATGCGGGACGACGGGCAGGCACGCGCGGCATGGTGGCCATGGTGCCCCGGCCCGCGTGAACGCCTCCCCGCCGCGTGCCGATCACCCTCGCAACACGTCGCCGGTGCGCGCGTCGCGGATGGTCGTGGGCGACTGCAGGTTGCCGGTTTCGCCCGCCACGACCGCATCCAGCTGGGTCAGCAGGGCGGGATCGAGCTGCTCGCTTCGACGCGCCGGTGGCTGGCCGGACAGGTTGGCGCTCGTCGACACGAGCGGCCGGCCAAACCCGCGGCAGAGCTCGACCACGGTTGGATGCGCGCTGACCCGCACCGCCACCCCCGCGTGACTGCCGGTAATCCAGCGCGGCACGCCGGCGGTGGCGGGAACGATCCAGGTATGCGGCCCCGGCCACGAGGCGAGCACGGCCTTGCGGCACGCGTCAGGCAGGTCGGACCAATCGAGCAGGCCGTCGAGCTGGTCCGAGCCGGCCGCGATGAGGATCAGCCCCTTGTCGACCGGTCGCTGCTTGATGGACAGCAGGCGCAGCACGGCGGACTCGTCGAACGGATCGCAGCCCAGGCCCCAGACCGCCTCGGTGGGGTAAGCGATGATGCCGCCGCTTCGCAGGGCGGCAATGGCGGGGGCGAGGTCGGTGCTCATGGACGGGCGAAGGGGCGACCTTCTTGTAGGAGCGGCTTCAGCCGCGACAGTGCAGTCGACGCGCGCCGGCCATCCGATCGAGGCTGAAGCCGCGCGTGCGGAGGAGCGGTCAGGCGTCGGTCTTGGCCGCGGCGGTCTTCTTTACGGCGGCCTTCTTGGCAACGGTCTTTTTGGTCGTTTTCCTGGCAGTCTTCTTGGTGGCCTTTTTGGCCGCCTTCTTGGCCGGTGCCTTCTTCGCCGCGGCCTTCTTGCCGAAGCGGCCGCGCGCGGGCTTGCCGGTCTCCTCCAGCAGCTTGGTTACTTCCTCGAGCGTCAGCGACGCGGGCTCGCGGTCCTTGGGGATCTTGCCGTTGAGCTGGCCGTTGCTGATGTACGGGCCGTAGCGGCCATTGAGGACCTGGATGTCGCTGCCCTCGAACTCCTTGATGATCCGGTTGCGCGCGATTTCTTCCTTCTCCTCGATCAGGAACACCGCGCGCTCCAGGTCGACCTTGTACGGGTCGTCCTCCTTCTTGAGCGAGGCGTACACGCTGCCGCGCTTGGCGAACGGCCCGAACCGGCCGATGCCGACGCTGACCTCCTCGCCGTTGTGCTCGCCCAGTGCGCGCGGCATCTTGAACAGCTCGAGCGCGTCCTCCAGCGAAATCGTGTGCATGCTCTGGCCGGGACGCAGCGAGGCGAACTTCGGCTTGTCCTCGGCGTCCTCGGCGGTGCTGCCGATCGCGGCATACGGTCCGTAACGGCCGAGCCGGACGCTGACCGGCTTGCCGGTCTTGGGGTCGGTGCCGAGCTCGCGCGCGCCAGTGGCCTCGCTGCGGTCGACCGACTCCATCTTGTCGTCGACCATCTCCTTGAACGGGCTCCAGAACCGCTCCATCAGCGGCACCCACGCTTCCTCGCCGCGCGACACCGCGTCCAGCTCGTCCTCGAGCCGGGCGGTGAAGTCGTAGTCGACGTACCGGGTGAAGTGACTGGACAGGAACTTGCTGACCGCGCGGCCGACGTCGGACGGGTGGAAACGCCGGCTCTCGAGCTCGACGTACTTGCGGAACAGCAGCGTCGCGATGATCGAGGCGTAGGTCGACGGGCGGCCGATGCCGTATTCCTCGAGCGCCTTGACCAGGCTGGCTTCGGAGTAGCGCGGCGGCGGCTCGGTGAAGTGCTGGTCGGCGTGGATGCGATCCAGCGGGATCCGGTCGCCCGGCTGCATCGGCGGCAGCTTGCGGCCCTCGTCGTCCTCTTCCTTGCCCTTGGTGTCCTTGCCTTCCTCGTAGACGGCCAGGAAACCCGGGTCGAGCACGGTGGTGCCCGAGACGCGGAAGCCGTGCTCGCTGCCGGCGGCCAGCTCGACGCTGACGGTATTGAGCGTGGCCGGCACCATCTGGCTGGCGACCGCGCGCTTCCAGACAAGCTCGTACAGGCGGCGGGCGTCGTCCTCCAGGAAGCGCGAGACCTGCGCAGGCGTGCGTAGCGCCGAGGTCGGGCGGACCGCCTCGTGGGCTTCCTGCGCGTTCTTGGACTTGGATTTGTAGACGTTGGGCTGGTCCGGTACGGCGCCGGTGCCGTAGTCACGCGCGATGACGTCGCGGATCTCGGCGACCGCGTCGACCGACAGCGCGACCGAGTCGGTACGCATGTAGCTGATCAGGCCGACGGTGCCCTCGTCCCCCAGCGCCACGCCCTCGTACAGCTTCTGCGCGACCTGCATGGTGCGTTTGGTGGTGAAGCCCAGCTTGCGCGCGGCCTCCTGCTGCAGGGTCGAGGTGGTGAACGGCGGCGCGGGGCGGCGCTTGCGCTGCTTGCTGGTGACGTCGGTGACCTGCAGCGCGCCATTTGCGGCCGATACCAGCCGCTGGCGGGCGGCCTCGGCGGTCTCGCCGTCGGTGATCGTGAACTGCTCGAACTTCTGCCCGTCCAGCTTGACCAGGCGCGCACTGAAGGCCTGGGACGGGTGCTGGCATTCGGCCTCGATCGACCAGTACTCGCGCGCCCGGAACGCCTCGATCTCCTCCTCGCGCTCGACGATCATCCGCAACGCCGGCGACTGCACTCGGCCGGCCGACAGGCCGCGCTGCACCTTGCGCCACAGCACCGGCGACAGGTTGAAGCCGACCAGGTAGTCCAGCGCCCGGCGCGCCTGCTGGGCGTCGACCAACGGTGCGGCGATGTCGCGCGGGTGGGTCATCGCCTCCTTGATGGCACGCGGGGTGATCTCGGTGAACACCACCCGCTGCAGCGGCTTGCCGTCCAGCAGCCCGCGCTCGCGGAGGATCTCGGCCACGTGCCAGCTGATCGCCTCGCCCTCGCGGTCCGGGTCGGTCGCCAGGAAGATGGATTCGGCGCCCTTGGCCGCCTTGGCGATGGCCTCGACGTGTTTCTCGTTCTTCTCGATCAGGTCGTAGCGCATCGCGAAGCCGCGCTCGGGGTCGACCGCGCCCTCTTTCGGCACCAGGTCGCGCACATGGCCATACGAGGCGAGGACGATGAAATCCTTGCCGAGGTACTTGTTGATCGTCTTGGCCTTGGCGGGCGATTCGACGATGAGGAGGTTCTTGGCCATGCGGGGCAGGTTCCGGGCGGGCCGTGAAGGCCACGCGAGAGGGCGCGAGAGAAGACGACGCCCGCGGCAGGTGCCACGGGCGCCGGAGCATTCATTTATTAGTGGAATCACGCGGCGCCTGCCGCTGTCAAGCAGATTCCCGCCGCGGACAGGTCCGGGCGCGGCGGCATTATGGCCCGCCGCGGCGCGGGTGCACGGTCAGTGCACCGGTTCGGGCTCGTCCTCGAACATCTGGGTCTCCATCCAGGCGTAGGCGGCCTCGCTGCCGGGCTGGTTGAACAGCACCATCAGCACGACCCACTTGAGGTCGTCGAGGTCGAGGGTGTCCTGGTCGAGCGCCATCGCGCGGTCCAGCACCAACTCGCGCTGGCCGGCGTCCAGCACGCCGTGCTGCTCCAGGAACAGCAGGAAGCCGCGGCAGTCGGTGTCCAGGCGGTCCAGCTCGGGGCCGGCGTAGACCCGGACCGGGCCGTCGGCACGCGCCGGCGAGGCGGACGGCCGCTGGCGTGCCAGCGCGTCCAGCCACTCGAAGGCCTTGTTGATCTCGGCGGGGCTGAAACCGGCCTGCCCGAGTTCCTCGAACAGCGGGCCGCTTTGCAGGTTGTCACGGTCGCGGACGAGGTCCGCGTCGTCGGTGAGGTAGTGCTCGAACAGGTACAGCAGGACGTCCAGGATGCTTTCTTTCATTTCCCCTCGGCCTGCGCCGCAGGCGGCGCGGTGGGTCAGGAGTGGTGGCCGCCACGCCCGCCAGCGACGGGTTCAGCGGCTTCGGTAGTACCGGCCGTGCTGCGCCTCCACGCGACCCTCAAGCTCCATGAGCAGCAGGATGGATGACAGCCGGGCAGGCGTCAATCCGGTCCGGGCGACCAGCTGGTCCATATCCGTAGGGTCGTGACCGAGTGCCTGCCACAAGCGCTTGTGGTCGGGGTCGCCGGGAGGATGGGCGGCGGGGGACGCGCCCGAGCCGGTGCCGGGCGGTGGTCCGGGTTCCGAGATGGGGGCCTCCAGCCGCGTGCGCAAGTCCCCGGCCAGCCGCGCTGCGAGCGGCGCAAGCAGTTCCATCACGTCCTCGGGGGACTCCACCAGCGCCGCGCCGTCGCGGATCAGCCGGTGGCAACCGCGCGCCAGCGGGTTGTCGATCGATCCCGGCAGGGCCATGACCTCGCGCCCGCACTCGGCGGCCAGGCGCGCGGTGATCAGGGCACCGGAGCGATGCGCGGCTTCGATCACCAGGGTCCCAAGGCTCAGCCCGGCGAGGATCCGGTTACGGCTCGGGAAATGTTCGCGGCGGGGTCCTGTTCCGGGAAGATGCTCGCTGATAACCGCGCCTTCGGCGACGATGGCAGCATGCAGGCCGTTGTTCGAGCGCGGATACGGCACGTCGGGACCAGTGCCCAGGACCGCGACCGTGCGTCCCCCGGCGGTCAGGGTGGCGTGGTGCGCGGCGGTATCCACCCCGGCGGCGAGGCCGCTGGTCACCGTCAGGCCGGCGGCGGCCAATGACCGTGCGAATGCCCCCGCATGCTCCCGGCCGGCCGGGGTCGGGGAGCGACTGCCGACGATCGCCACTGCCGGGTGCCAGGCCAGGGCCGCGTCGCCCGCCACGAACAGCGCCAGCGGCGGATGCGGGGTGCGCCGCAGCAACGGCGGGTAGTCGGGATGGGGCCAGCCGAGCAGGTGGTGCCCCGGCTGCGCCAGCCAGGCGTGCGCGGCCGCCAGCGTGCGGCCGTCGGGCTGGCGCAGGGCGCGCTGCTGCGAGGCCCCAAGGCCACACTGGTGCCACCGCGAAGGACCTGCGGCGAGGGCGGCCGCGGGAGCGGCGTCGGCAATCAACCGCCGGCGGGGTTCCGCCGGGCCGCCGCTGGCGACCAAACGGAGCAGCGCGTCGATATCGGCGGCGCTGTCCACACCGGAGTCGGTGCGCGCGGTCCGGGCCTGCCCGAAAGCCGGCGGGGCGGGAAAAGCGGGTGCGAACAGGTCGGATGGGTGCATCCGGCAAGCGTCGGCCACAAACGACGACGGCGCCCTCGGGCGCCGTCGCGTACTGCTGTAGGAAAACCCGGTGCCGATCAGTACGGCGCGTCGGGATGCTTCAGCTCGTGACCCACCCGGACCGGGCGGATCGTGTCCATCACCAGCGCGTAGCTGACCGTGTCGAAGGTGCGGAACACCATCATGTGGCCCGCGAACTCGTCGGGCAGGCGCACCTTGCTGGACCGCCCGAAGGTGTCCTCGCTGCGGTCCCACGGGCCGTTCTCGACGCGGTCGACAACCGCCTCGCCAATCGACCAGCTGGAGAACACGGTGCCGTTGTCGACGCCGTCGCGGGCGCCGACCGACAGCGCGACCACGTCACGGTTGCCGCCGGTGGTGAGCATGTCCGAGACCGCCAGCACGCGGGCGCGGCCGTACTCGAACTGCTGTCGCGGCGCGTGCGGGAAGAACTGCAGATCGTACGGCTGCGCCTCGACCGGGATCAGCCGGTCGCCGACGCGCACCTCGCGACCGCTGTCGTCGAGCACCAGCGTGGTGGCCTCGATCCCGCCGACTTCGCCGCGGGTGACGGTGCCGGTGTTCTGGCGCATCAGCTCGTAGCCCAGTAGCTCGTGGCCGTTGTCGGACACCACCGCATTGGTCCAGAACTGCTGGAAATCGACCGTGCGCTTGCCACGGAAATCCAGATCGTCCTTGTGGAAGATGTCGCAGCACGCCTCGCGGTCCAGCCGGGTGTAGCGCTGGATCGGGCGGACCACCTGGTAGCGCTGGCCGGGCTGTGCGCCCTCCAGGCCGTCGACATAGGCGACCTGGCCCAGCGAGCCGCGGATGCGGCCTTCTTCCAGCGCGACCACGTGCGGCAGATGCTCGAACGCATCGACCACGCGCAGGTCCTTGAGGAACGGTTCGACCTCCGATAGCGGCACGCCGGTGACCGGCGCGACCTCGCGCGGACCGGGATCGGCTACCACGCGGTCGAGGTAGGCCAGCGACAGCACGTCGCCGGGGTAGATCAGGTGCGGGTTCTGCACCTGCGGGTTGGCCTGCCAGATCTCCGGCCACAACCAGGGCTTCTCGAGGAAGCGTCCGGCGATGTCCCACAGGGTGTCACCCTTCTTGACCACGTAGGTATCCGGGTGGTCGCCTCGAATCTCGGCGGCCAGCGCATACGTGGCAACGGTCAGCAACGCTACGGTCAATGCCGCGCGGATCGGTTTCAACATGGCGGTGTACCTGATTCCCCTTGCAGGTGCGCCCGTGCGTCGTTAACTGACGGGGGGCGTCGGCACTATAGCCCAGATGAACCGCGCCATTGCAAGGGTCGGGGGGGCGATAACGGCGTTACAATCGCACCTCTGCTTGTGGTTGTGACCCACGCCCCCATTTTTGCCGCCATGTCCCTGCTCCCGATCCTCGAATTTCCCGATCCGCGCCTGCGTACCGTCGCCGCGCCCGTCGACCCCGCCGGGATCTCCTCGCCGGAGTTCCAGCGCTTGCTCGACGACATGTTCGAGACGATGTACGCCGCGCCCGGCATCGGGCTGGCCGCCAGCCAGGTCGACGTGCACCAGCGGTTCATGGTGATCGACATCAGCGAGGAGCACGACCAGCCGCTGGTGTTCATCAACCCGGAGATCACCGCGCGCGACGGCGAGCAGGTCTACCAGGAAGGCTGCCTGTCGGTGCCGGGCATCTTTGCCGACGTGACCCGCGCCGACCGCATCACCGTCAAGGCGATCGGCCGCGACGGCCAGCCGTTCGAAATGGAGGCCGAGGGCCTGCTGGCGGTCTGCGTGCAGCACGAGATGGACCACCTGCTGGGCAAGTTGTTCGTCGACTACCTCTCGCCTCTCAAGCGCGAGATGGTGCGCAAAAAGCTGGCCAAGGCGCGCCGCAACGCCGCCTGATCGCGCGCCGGCGGCCGTCCGGGGTTTTCGGCGCCGGTAAGATGTCGCGATGAGGATTGTCTTTGCCGGTACCCCCGATTTTGCCGTGCCTTGCCTGCGCGCGGCGGCCGCCCACGATGAAGTCGTCGCGGTCTACACCCAGCCCGACCGTCCTGCCGGGCGCGGCCGCGGCCTGGCCGCCTCGCCGGTCAAGCGCGAGGCGATCGCGCGGGGCATCGAGGTGCTGCAGCCGGAGAATTTCAAGGCGCGGGTCAGTCGCGACGCGCTGGCGGCACTGCGGCCGGACCTGATGGTCGTGGTCGCCTACGGCCTCATCCTTCCGCAGTCCGTGCTGGATATCCCGACCTGGGGTTGCTGGAACGTGCACGCCTCGCTGCTGCCGCGCTGGCGGGGCGCCGCGCCGATCCAGCGTGCGATCCAGGCCGGCGACACCCAGACGGGCGTCTGCCTCATGCAGATGGAGAAGGGCCTGGATACCGGTCCGGTGCTGCTTTCCCAGTCGCTCGACATCGCGCCGTCCGAAACCGGCGGCGAGCTGCATGACCGCCTGGCCGCGCTCGGTGCCCAGGTGCTCCTCGATGGCCTCGGCCTGATGCGCGCCGGCATACGGCCGGTGCCGCGTCCGCAGCCGGCCGAGGGCGTGACCTACGCCCACAAGCTCGACAAGGGCGAGGCGCGGCTGGACTGGACGCAACCGGCGACGGCGCTGGCCAACACCGTGCGCGCATTCAATCCCTGGCCGGTCGCCGAAGCCCAGCTGGCCGGCGAGCGCGTACGCGTACACGAGGCCGCCGCGCTGCCGCTGGCGCACGGCCGGGCGCCGGGG
>NZ_JBJXHK010000089.1:0-8224 GCF_046638635.1 Lysobacter zhanggongensis | reverse complement strand
AGCCACGCGTGCGCGAGCCCGGGGTGGCCGCGCGCGGCGTCGAGCGCTTCGGCGGCCAACCCGGGCGGGTGGCCCTGCTGCTGCAGCCAGCCGAGCGACTCGGCGCGCGGCGGGAGCCTGAACTCGAAGGTCTGGCAACGACTGCGGATGGTGGCGGGCAAGCGGTTCGGATAGGCGGTCACGAGCCACAGATAGCGCCCGGCGACCGGCTCCTCCAACGTCTTAAGCAGCGCGTTGCCTGCGGCCTCGTTCATCGCGTCGACCGGCTCGATGACCGCCACCTGCGCGCCGCCGTACTGGGGGGTCTTGCCCAGCCGCTCCGACAGCCCACGGATCTGTTCGACGGTGATCTGGGTCAATTGCCGGGCGGGCGACGGCGTCTGGCGCCAGGCGTACCCCACGAAGATCGCGTCGGGATGTGCGGGATGGCCATTGGGATGGGCCAGTGACTTGTCGGGGCGCTCCTCCAGCGGGTCACGCTGCGAGCGCGACAGGTAGAGACGGCAGCCGCGGCACTCGCCGCACGGCGCCTCGCACGGCGCGCGGGCGGTGCACAGCGCCTGTTGTGCCAGCCGCTCGACCACGGCCCGCTTGCCCAGCCCGGCCGGGCCGGTGAACAGCAACGCATGTCCAAGCCGGCCGGCGTCCAGCGCCGTCGACACCTGGTCGAAGATGCGTTGTTGCCAGGGCGCGAACGCGGTGTTCACCGCAACGCCTCGCGGTAGGCGCGCAGCAGCGCCACGGCCCGTGTGGCGACCGTTCCGGCGGGCTGGCGCGCATCGACGACGCGGATCCGGTCGGGCTCGGCCTGAGCACGCCCCAGGTAGGCCTCGCGCACGCTTTCAAAGAATTCGTCCGCCTCCGATTCGATCCGGTCCACCCCGCCGCGTCCGCGCGCGCGCTCGAGCCCCACCGCCACCGGCACGTCGAGCAGCAATGTCAGCCCCGGGGTGATGCCGACGACTTTGCGCTCGAGTTCGGCGATGAAGCGCGGGTCACCCCCGCGGGCGGCCCCCTGGTAGGCGAAGCTGGCGTCGGTGAAACGGTCGCTGATCACCCATGCGCCACGGGCAAGCGCGGGCTCGATGGTGCCGCGTACGTGCTGGGCGCGCGCAGCGAACATCAGCAGCAGTTCGGTTTCGGGCGCCGGTGCCTCATGCCCCGCCGCACCGGAAGGCTCAAGCAGGAGTCCGCGGATGCGTTCGGCCAGCGGCGTGCCGCCGGGTTCGCGGGTGCAAACCACCTCCTCCCCGGCGGCCACCAGCGCGTCGCGCAGGGCTTCGAGGACGGTCGACTTGCCCGCCCCCTCGCCGCCTTCCAGCGTCACCAGCCTTGGCCGTACCTGCAAGGTCACTGCGCGTCCCGGGTGTTCTGGCGGTAGTTACGCAGGTACTTGCGCACGTTGGCCTGGTGCTCGGCCAACGTGTCGGCGAACAGGTGGCGACCACTGCCGTCACCGACCGCGACGAAATACAGCGCGGTGCCGTCCGCCGGGTTGGCGACCGCCTCGAGCGCATCCACGCCGGGCATCGCGATCGGGGTCGGTGGCAGGCCGGCGCGGGTGTAGGTGTTGTAGGGCGTGTCCGTGGTCAGGTGGCTGCGCCGGATGTTGCCGTCGTAGTCCTTGCCGATGCCGTAGATCACGGTCGGGTCGGTCTGCAGGCGCATGCCGATCTTCAGCCGCCGCTCGAACAATCCGGCGATCTGCGGCCGCTCGGAAGCGATGCCGGTTTCCTTCTCGACGATGGAAGCCAGGATCAGCAACTCGTAAGGGGTCTTCAGCTGCGTGTCCGGATCGCGCTTCTCCCACGCAGCGGCCAGCGCGTGCGCCGAGGCGTCGTAGGCCCGGCGCAGCAGGTCGAGGTCGGAGTCACCGCGGGTGTAGAGGTAGGTTTCCGGCAGGAAGCGTCCCTCGGGATGCTCACCGGCATGGCCCAGGGCTTCCATCAGCGCGGCGTCGTCGAGTTCGCCCGTTTCGTGCTCCAGCGGCTCAGCGGCAGCCAGCGCGGCGCGCAGCTCACGGATGTTCCAGCCTTCGACGATGGTGAAGCGATGCTGGATGGTGTCGCCTCGTCGCATCGCCAGCAGCAACTCGCGCGGGGTGGTGCCTGGGTCGAGCGCGTACTCGCCCACGTGCAGGCTGGACGCCGCACCGAGCTGGCGCGCCAGCAACCGCCATTCGGTCGCCTCGCCCTCGCGCACACCCGCCTCGCGCAACTTGGCCAGCACCACCGGCAGCGAGTCGCCGCGCTCGACCACGATGCTGTCGCCCTTCTCGAGCCCGCCCAGGGGTGCGTCGGCGAACGCTGTGTAGTGCTGCCAGGCCCACCAGCCGGCAGCGGCGGCCGCGACCAGTACCAGCACGAAGAACAGGCCAAAACGGCTCTTGCGGCTACGACTCACGGCATCTCCGATGCAATCGATGCGAATGCGGGGTGGGCCCGGGCGAGGTCGCGCTGCCACCCAAGCACCTCCGGATGGAGCGGCCAGCGGCGCGCACCGAGCCGCGCGACCGGCAGGATACCCCGCACCGCATTGGTGAGGACGACGGCGTCGGCAGTTTCCACCTCCGCCGGCGCCAGCTCGCGCTGTTCGATCGGGTAATGGTCGAGCAGCCACTGGCGAGTGACGCCGGCCACGCCACAACGTTCGACCGGTGGCGTCGACCAGTGTCCGTCCCGCAACACAAAGAGGTTTGCGGCCGTCGCGCACACCACGTCGCCCGCGGTGCTGCACATGAGTCCCTCATCGGCGTCGGCGTCGGAGGCGTCCGGTCTATCCCACTCCGCGCGGGCCAGCACCTGCTCAAGCCGGTTGCCGTGTTTGAGTCCTGCCAGTGCCGGCTGGACGGCCAGCCGGGTGTCGCACCAGCGCAGCGAAATTCCGGCTGGGGCGCAAGGCCGCGGGAGCGGGTGCCGGGACAGGATCCACGTCGGCTCCATCCCGGCCACCGGCGCATAACCACGCCCGCCGCTGCCCCGGGTGAGCTGCAATCGCAGCACCGCGTCCGCACCGTCGAGCAGCGCCCTCGCCTGCCCATGGACCTCGCTCTCCGGCGGCAAAGCGATGCCCAGCCGCCCGCTGCCATGCCGCAGGCGCGCCCAATGCGCGTCCCACCATGGCACCTCGCCACGGTGCGCGCGCATGGTCTCGAACAGGCTGTCGCCGTAGGCCAGCCCGCGGTCGCCTGGCGGGACGGAGCCGCTGCCGCCGGGGCCGAACACCCGCCACGCCGATCCGTTGTCCACCATGCGTGCCATCGGCTATTCCACCCCCAGCGCGCGAAGCATTCCGCGCGCCTTGGCGCGTGTCTCGTCGAGTTCGCGTCGGGGGTCGGAGTCGGCCACGATCCCGGCGCCGGTGCGGAACCGCAGCGTGCTTCCCCCCGACGCGTCGTCCTCGACTTCCGCACTGCGGATCAGGATGTTGAGGTCGAGGTCGCCGTCGCGGTTGAGCCAGCCGAACGCCCCCGTATAGCTGCCGCGCCCGACGCCCTCCAGCTCGGCGATGACCTGCATGCACCGGACCTTGGGGCAGCCGGTGATGGTGCCGCCCGGGAACGTCGCGGCGATCAGCTGCCCCGGGGTCACGTCGTCGCGCAGCCGGCCACGCACGTTGCTGACGATGTGGTGCACGTGCGCGTAACTCTCGACGGTCATCAGCTCGTCGACCTCGACGCTGCCAGGCACGCAGACGCGCCCGAGGTCATTGCGCTCGAGGTCGATCAGCATCACGTGCTCGGCACGTTCCTTCGGGTGGCCGACCAGTTCGCCGATGCGAGCGCTGTCGTCGTCGCCCGGCGTGCGCGGGCGGGTGCCGGCGATCGGGCGGGTCTCCACCACGTCGCCGCGAACGGAAACCAGCCGCTCGGGCGACGCACTGACGACCGCCCAACCCTCGGCACCGCCAGAGAAGAGTCCGGCGAATGGTGCCGGGTTGTTCTCGCGCAGGCGCTGGAACAACGCAGCGGGCGGTAGCGGCTGCCCGAAACGCGCTTGCCACCCGCGCGACAGGTTGGCCTGGAATACGTCGCCCGCGGCGAGGTACCGCAGCACCCGCTCGNGTGCCGGGTTGTTCTCGCGCAGGCGCTGGAACAACGCAGCGGGCGGTAGCGGCTGCCCGAAACGCGCTTGCCACCCGCGCGACAGGTTGGCCTGGAATACGTCGCCCGCGGCGAGGTACCGCAGCACCCGCTCGACGCCCCCGGTGTAGCGCGAAGGCGGGTCCTCTGTGAGTGTCGACGGTGGCTGCCACGGCGGCAGCGGGTCGACGCCGGCCGCCGCCGCGTCGCGCTCGATCGGGTCCAGCAGCGCCGCGTGGCCGGGCTCGGCCACGGCGATGCACTCGCCGGTGGTGTGGTCACGCAGCACCGCAGCCGGACAACGGACCGCGAGCGCGACCGGCAGCACGCCTTCGGCAACCGGCAGCCGCAACACCGTCTCGACCTGCGCGGCCAGTTCGTATCCCAGCAGCAGTGCCCACCCGCCCCGGAATGGCCAGCGCGGTTCGTCACGTACCGTCCGCTCGGCGCTCCACGCGCGGTCGAGCGCGTCCAGGAAGCTGCCCTCGACCGGCGTGTCGTGCCGGTCACGCGTCAGGCCGTCGTGCCCGAGCCGAAGTTCGTCGCCATCGGCAACCAGCAGCAGGTCCCAGCGGCCCTGCGCGGTCCCGTGCGCGCTCGATTCGAGCAGCAGCCGGTAGCGCACCGGTGCCTGGCGCTGGAGGGCCAGCAGGTCGACGGGGAACAGGATCGGACGGGTCAGCAGCATGCGTGTCGGTCGTCCACGGGTCGCTGGTGCACTACCGGAGGGCGCCGCACCGGAACGTGCACCCGCGCCTGGGGCCGCCCACCAGGCGCGTCGTCCGCCGGTCAGAGACGGCGGAACACCAGGGTGCCGTTGGTGCCGCCGAAGCCGAAGCCATTGGAGACCGCGACGTCGACCTGCGCCTCGCGGGCCACGTTGGGCACGTAGTCGAGGTCGCAACCATCACCGGCTTCCTCCAGGTTGATCGTCGGCGGGATGACGCCGTGGTGCAGCGCAAGCACCGAGAAGATGGCCTCGGCACCGCCGGCCGCGCCGAGCAGGTGGCCGGTCATCGACTTGGTCGAGCTGACCATCGTCCGGTACGCGTGGTCGCCCAGCGCGCGCTTGATCGCCAGCGTCTCGGCGAGGTCGCCCAGCGGCGTGGAAGTGCCGTGCGCGTTGAGGTAGCCGATCTGGTCGGGATTGATTCCGGCGTCGTTGAACGCCATTGTCATGCAGCGTGCCGGGCCTTCGCCGTTCTCGCTGGGGGCGGTCATGTGGAACGCGTCGGAGCTGGCGCCGAAACCGGCCAGCTCGCAGTAGATGCGGGCGCCACGGGCCTTGGCCCGCTCATACTCCTCGAGGACGAGGATGCCGGCACCGTCGCCAAGCACGAAGCCGTCGCGCTCCTTGTCCCACGGACGCGACGCCGCGGCGGGGTCATCGTTGCGGGTCGACATCGCCTTCATCGCGCAGAAGCCGCCCATTGATGTCGGCGACGAACCCCGCTCGGCGCCACCGGCGATCATCACGTCGGCGTCGCCGTACTGGATCATCCGCATCGCCATGCCGATCGAATGGTTCGAAGTCGCGCACGCCGAAACGGCGGAGAAATTGGGGCCCTTGATGCCGGTCAGCAGCGAGACCTGGCCCGGCAGCATGTTGATAATCGTGCTGGGAACGTAGAACGGCGAGATCTTGCGCGGACCACCCTCGTTGAACTTGATGGTCTGCTCCTCGATGCCGAGGATGCCGCCGATGCCCGACCCGATCAGCGCGCCGATGCGCTCGGCGTTGGAGTCGTCGACCACCAACCCGGCGTCTTCCATCGCCATCATGGACGCGGCAACGCCGTAGTGGATGAAGGGATCCATCTTGCGGGCGTCCTTGGCCGACACCCAGCGGGTGACGTCGAAGTCGCGCACCTGGCCGGCGATCCGGGTCGTGAACGCCGACGCATCGAAGTGCGTCACCGGGCCGATGCCGGAGCGGCCGTTGACGATGCCGTCCCAGCTGCTGGCCAGGTCATTGCCCAGCGGCGAAACGATGCCGAGGCCGGTGACCACCACGCGTCGGTTGAAGGCAGGACGATTGGACATGGATGACTCCACTTGCTGGCGCATCCGGCCACCGACCGGATCGCACGCCTGTTTGGTTCGACGGGTTTGGACCGCGGCACCGCCCGCGATGCCGGAAAGACACAGGGCCGCACGATGCGGCCCCGGTCTGTAGCGCGGAGCGACCGCCGCTCCGGTTACCCGGATCGGCCGCGGTCATGCTCCATCGGCAGGATTACGACTTGACGTGCGCCTTGACGTAATCGATCGCCTGCTGGACCGAAGTGATCTTTTCGGCTTCCTCGTCCGGGATCTCGCACTCGAACTCTTCCTCGAGCGCCATCACCAGCTCGACGGTGTCGAGCGAATCGGCACCCAGGTCGTCGACGAACGAAGCGTTGTTGGTGACCTCGTCTTCCTTCACGCCCAGCTGCTCAACCACGATCTTCTTGACGCGCTCTTCGATGCTGCTCATTGCTGTTACTCCTCCCGGACGGGATATTCGATGGAATAGTGTAGTGGAATCGGGCGACTTGCGAGTATCCGCAAAAGTCCTTTCGCCTCAGTTGCTTGTGTCCCGTGAAAGCCCCTTGCGGGACCTTACGCCATGTACATGCCGCCGTTGACGTGCAGGGTCTCGCCGGTGATGTAGGCCGCCGACGGCCCTGCCAGGAATGCCACCGCGCGGGCGATGTCGGCCGGCTCGCCAAAGCGCCCGAGCGCGATCTGGCCGAGCATCGCCTCCTTGGCATCTTCGGGCAGCGAGCGGGTCATGTCGGTGTCGATGAAGCCCGGTGCGACCACGTTGACGGTGACGCCGCGCGATCCGATCTCCTTGGCCAACGACTTGCTGAAGGCGATGATCCCGGCCTTCGCCGCGGCGTAGTTCGCCTGGCCCGCGTTGCCGGTGACGCCGATGACCGAGGCGATGTTGATGATGCGGCCCTTGCGCGCCTTCATCATCGAGCGCATGACCGCCTTGGACGTGCGGAAGACACTGGTGAGATTCGTGTCGATGATCGCCTGCCAGTCCTCGTCCTTCATCCGCATCAGCAGGTTGTCGCGGGTGATGCCGGCGTTGTTGACCAGAATGGAGATCGCACCGAACTCCTTGCCGATGCCGTCGATCAGCGCCTCGATCGAGGCCGGGTCCGCGACGTCGAGCACGCGGCCATGGCCCCCGTGGGCGGCCATCCGTTCGCCGATCGCCGCCGCGCCGGACTCGGACGTGGCGGTGCCGACGACGGTCGCACCCAGCGCGGCGAGTTCGTCGGCGATCGCGGCGCCGATGCCACGGCTGGCACCGGTCACGAGGGCGATTTCGCCGGTCAGGGGTAGATTGCTCATGGGTTCACTTCCTGCATTCATGGGAGCGGCCCGGGGCCGCGTTCGGAGGCCTGGCTACCGGCCAGTCGACAGGGCCTCGAAGGCCACGCGCGGCTTGCCACGTCACTGCCAGGCGGCCAGCGCGGCGTCGAAGTCCGAGGGTGTGCCCAGCGCGCGCGCGTCGACCGACTTGTCGATGCGCTTGACCAGCCCGGCGAGCACCTTGCCGGGGCCGCACTCGGCGATGCGCGCGGCGCCGTTCGCGACCAGCGTCTGGACGCAACCGGTCCACTGCACCGGCAGGTACAACTGGCGCACCAGGGCATCGCGGATCGCGTCGGCATCCGCCTGTACCTGCCCGTCCACGTTCTGCACCACGGCCAGCGCCGGCGCGGACCATTGGACGCCGACCATCGCTTCGGCCAGCCGATCGGACGCTTCGCGCATCAGCGGCGTATGCGACGGAACGCTGACGGCCAGTTTCACCACCTTGCGCACGCCGCGCTCGGCCAGCATTACCAGCGCCCGGTCGACCGCCGCGCAGTGGCCGCCGATGACGATCTGGCCGGGTGAGTTGTAGTTGGCCGGGACGACCACCTCGCGGCTCGAAGCCGACTCGCAGACTTCCGCCACCAGCGCGTCATCCGCGCCGAGCACTGCCGCCATCGCGCCGGTACCAGCGGGCGCGGCGTCCTGCATCAGCTGCCCACGCAGCCGGACCAGGCGCGCGGCGTCGCCCAGCGACAGCACGCCGGCCGCGACCAGCGCGCTGTACTCGCCCAGGCTGTGTCCCGCGAGCTGCGCGGGGCGCGGGCC
>NZ_JBJXHK010000088.1:0-8226 GCF_046638635.1 Lysobacter zhanggongensis | reverse complement strand
GGTCGAGGCACTACGGCAGTCGGTGGCCGCCGACCCCGGCGACCTCCGCGCGCGCCACCTGCTGGGCGCGCACGCGCTGGTCGCCGGCCGCAACGAGGCCGCGCTGGAGCAGTTCATCGAGATGCTGCGGCACGACCGCGACTTCGACGGCGGGCTGCCGCGCAAGGCGCTGATCGACGCGTTCCAGGTGATCGACGATGCCGAGCTGGTCGGACGCTACCGCCGGAAGATGGCTTCGGTCCTCTTCTGACGGCGTCGCAATGCGGGGCGGCCTTGACTGTACGCGGCCGTATGGCACGCTGTCGCCCCCACGTCGTATCCCCCTGCGTTGCATGAAAGCCAACCTGTTCCGCCACGGCATCAACCTGTGGCCGCCGTTCCTCGCCAGTGGCATCCACGTCACCCGGCTCGATGACGACTACCGCCATGCGCGGGTCGAGTTGCGCATGCGCCCGTGGAACCGCAACTACGTGCGCACCCACTTCGGCGGCAGCCTGTTCGCGATGACCGATCCGTTCTGGATGCTGCTGGTGATGCAGTCCATCGGCCGCGACCACCTGGTGTGGGACCGCGCCGGCACGATCGACTTCCTCAAGCCCGGGCGCGGCACCGTGCACGCGTGCTTCGACCTCGATGACGACGTGCTGGCACAGCTGCGCGCCGACAGCGCGGGTGGCGACAAGGTGCTGCGCTGGTTCGAGACCGACGTGGTCGACGGCGACGGCGACGTGGTCGCGCGCGTGCGCAAGCAGTTGTACGTGCGCCTGAAGAAAGACCGGCGCTCCGGCCGCGACTGACCAATCGCGTCAGCGGGCGGCGTGCGCGGGCGCAAGCTGCCAAACCACGTGGCGCAAGCCACGGAACCGTACGCCGGCGATACAACCGGCCGTCGGGCGGCGGTATGCTCGGCTCCGCCACAGGGGGCCGCGATGCCAAATCCGCCGACCATCGATGCCAACGCACCGCCCTTGCCCGTGATCAAGGGTTACCGCCTGCTGCGCGTGGTCAACCACGGCGGCATGTCGACGGTGTACCTGGCTGAGCAGACCGCGCTCGGCCGCGAGGTCGCGATCAAGGTGATGGCCAGCCAGGCGCTGTCGGACGAAGTCAGCCGCCGGCGGTTCGAGAACGAAGTGCGCACCATCGCCCGGCTCGAGCATCCGCACGTGGTCCGCATCCACGAGTTGGGCCGCACGGCCGATGGCCTGCCGTACTACGCCATGCCCTACATGGCCCGCGGCCACCTGGGCCAGCGCAGCTTCCAGCTGGAAGGCGGCGGCGTCGACGAGGCGCGCGTCATCGAAATCCTGCGCGCGCTCTTGTCCGCACTGCGCTACGCCCACGCCCACGGCGTAGTGCACCGCGACGTCAAGGCCGAGAACGTGCTGTTCGACGACACCGAGTCGCCGCTGCTGGCCGACTTCGGCATCGCGCTGCGGCGCGGCTTCGGCCCGCGCGTCACCGCCGCCGGCCTGGCCGTCGGAAGCACCGCCTACATGGCGCCCGAGCAGGCCCGCGGCGAGGATGTGGATGGCCGCGCCGACCTGTACAGCCTCGGCGTGCTGGCGTGGGAAATGCTGTCGGGCCACCTGCCCTACCAGGCCGGCGATGCGCTCTCGATGGCCGTCATGCACGCGCAGGACCCGATCCCCAGGCTCCCCGCGCACCTTCGCCACTGGCAGCGCTTCATGAACCGCGCGCTGGCCAAGTTGCCCGGCGAACGCTTCCAGGACGTGGACGCGATGTCGGACATGCTGACCCTGGTCGAGCGCCGGCGCAGTTGGCCGCGCGTGACGCTGTGGCGCGAGCGCGCGCTGCGACAGCTGCAGGTGGTACCGCGGCCTCTGTGGGCCGGCATGGCAGTGATCGGCATCGTCGGCCTGCTGTCGTTGTGGCTGGCGCGCGACGGCGACGACAGCCTGCTGCGTGCCGGCACGCCCGCCGGGAACGTGACCGAAACCGCGGACCCGATCGCCTCGATGATGCGGCCGCTGCCGGAAGCCCCGGTGCAGGTCGCACTGGAGGATGCGCGCCGGCAACTGACCGAGCGCAACCTCACCGCGCCCGAGGGCAACAACGCCTACGACAGCGTCGTCCGGGCGTGGCGGACGGACGCCGACAACGACGAGGTCCGTCGCGTTGCCGGGGAGCTCTCTGCCGCGCTTGGCGCCGAGCTGGTCGACAACATCAAGCGCCAGCGCGACGCCCGCGCACTGGACTACCAGGAACACCTGCGCCGGCTAGAACAGGACACCGACGGCGCCCTGCCGGCGCTGTCGCAGACGCTGGTCGAAAACCTGGACACGGCCCTAGCCAACAGGATGAAGGCCGCAGAGCGCGACTTCGACCGCACCGCCGCCGCGGCCGTGGTCGAGCTGGCCGCTTCACTTGGCGCGCCCGAGCCCACCCGCGCGCAACTGCAGGCGCGTACCGATGCGATCCCCGAACGTGGCCAGGCACTCCCGGATGATCCTTCCGGCGCCGTGCTCGGCACCGACGGGGTGGCGATCAGCCGCAAGCCGGTGAGCCGCGACGAGTACGCCCGCTTCGCCACTCTTACCGGCCGCGAGGCTGCCCGCTGCCGCGAGCGGGCATCGCTGCTGCGCGTGCTTGCACCTCGTGACTGGCGCAACCCGGGCTTCGGCCAGGGCGACAACGAGCCGGTGGTCTGCGTCTCGCTCGCCGATGCGCAGGCCTACGCCGAGTGGTACAGCCGCCAGACCGGCCACGACTACCGGCTGCCCAGTACCGCCGAATCCCGCCAGATGGCGCCGGAGATCAGTGGTCGCGACCTTGCCCTGTGGCTGCGCGACTGCGGCAGCAGCTGCCGCGAGCGCAAGGTGATCGGCTCGTCCTGGCGCAACACGGCTGCCAAGGCACGAACGCTGGACGCAAGCCGCGGCTACGACGATGTCGGCTTCCGGTTGGTGCGGGAGCTGTAGCGCAGCCACGTACAATCGCGCGATGCGCAAGCCCCCCACCCTGCAACGCCTCTTCCTCACCGGCCTGCTGACCCTGCTGCCGCTGTGGCTGACGTGGGTGGTCGCCAAGTTCGTCTTCGTCCTGCTGTCCGACACCAGCCGCCCGATCACCGGCCCACTGCTGGCGCGCCTGGCCACCGACTACCCGCACATCGCCGGCTGGCTCGCCCAGTCGTGGGTGCAGACCGTGATCGCGCTGGCGGCCACGTTGCTGGTCATCCTGCTGTCGGGCGTGATGGCGCACCGGGTGTTCGGCCAGCGCCTGCTGCGGTGGGTGGAATCGCTGATCGGCCGAATCCCGTTCGCCAGCACGATCTACGGCAGCGCGCGGCAATTGCTGGACATCCTGCAGACCAAGCCCGACGGCACCCAGCGGGTGGTGCTGATCGACTTCCCGCACAAGGAGATGAAGTCGATTGGTTTCGTCACGCGGGTCCTGCGCGAACAAGGCACCGGCCGCGAACTCGCCGCGGTGTACGTGCCCACCACGCCCAACCCGACCTCGGGCTACCTGGAAATCGTTCCGGTCGAGAAGATCACCCCGACCGACTGGACCGTCGACCAGGCGATGAGCTTCATCATTTCCGGCGGCGCGGTCTCGCCCGAATCGATCCCGTTCACTCCTCCCGCCCAGCAGCGGCCGGACACGCACTGATGCCCGGTTGTTACTGACAGCTCGACCGCATCCAGCCTTGCGAAGCCGGCCGTGTGCCGGCTTCGTTGCGTCACCGGGTGCGCATCTGTGACCTCGTCGTGGTTGCAGTGACCTTTGGCCCATGCCGCGCGGCACCATCGCAGCGAGCCTCGGGGGCTGTCTTCCCGCCCGTCCGGAGAACCCGATGAAGCCGTCCCTCACCCGCTCCCTGCTTGCCCTCGGCCTGGCTGCCGCGATGGCCGCGTGCAGTCCCACCGCCGCCGGGGACTCGAGCCAGGCCACCACCTCGGCAGAAGTCGCGGGGGACAAGGCGGCCCGGCTGGACGCGCTCTACGCGACCTACTGGGAGGAAATGCTCGAGCTCAACCCGCTGGCCGCCACCTTCCAGGGCGACCCGCGCTACAACGACCGCCTGCCGAACTTCCTGTCGGAGGAGTACCGCGACCGCTCCCGCGAGTTCACCGCCGGGTGGCTGGAGAAGGTCGAGGCCATCGGCGCCGACGGCCTGGAAGGCCAGGACCTGCTGAGCTACCAGATCTTCGTGCGCAACGCGAAGGACGAGCTGGCCAGCGAGCAGTTCCCGTCGTGGATGCAGCCGGTCAACCAGTTCTACAACATCGCCTCCACCGTGGTTCAGCTGGGCTCGGGCACCGGCGCGCAACCGTTCAAGACCGTCGCGGATTACGACAACTGGAGCAAGCGTGCGTCTCAGGTGCCGGTGCTGTTCGACCAGGCCATCGCGAACATGAAGCAGGGCGTGGAAGCCGGCGTGGTGCAACCGCGCGCGCTGATGGAGAAAGTGCTGCCGCAGCTGGATGCACTGATCAAGGACGACGCGGCCGACACGCTGTTCTGGAAGCCGGTCAGCGACATGCCCGAGTCGTTTTCCGCCGAGGACAAGGCGCGCATCACCGCGGACTACCGCGAGCTGATCGAGCAGCAGTTGATGCCGGCCTACCGCGAGCTGCGCGAGTACATCGCCAACGACTACATGCCGCATGCGCGCGACACCGCCGGCATGGCCGCGCTGCCCAACGGCGAGGCGTGGTACGCGTTCCGCGCCAAGAACTCGACCACGACCGACCTCGGCCCGGCGCAGATCCACCAGATCGGCCTGGACGAGGTGGAACGCATCCACGGCGAGATCCGCAAGGTCATGGCCGAGGTCGGCTTCAAGGGCTCGCTGCAGGACTTCTTCGCGTTCATGCAGAACGACCCGCAATTCTCGTTCGAATCCGAGGAGGCGCTGCTGGCGCACTACCGCGGCCTCGAGGACAAGATCAACCAGAAGATCCCCGAGCTGTTTTCGCTGACCCCGAAGGCACCGTTCGAGATCCGCCCGGTCGAGGCCTTCCGCGCGCAGTCCGCCGCGGGCGGTTCGTACATGCGGCCCAGCGAGGACGGCAGCCGCCCGGGCATCTTCTACGTCAACACCTACGACCTGCCGACCCGCAAGACCTGGGACGCCGAAGACCTGTTCCTGCATGAGGCGATCCCGGGCCACCACTTCCAGCTCGCCCTGCAGCAGGAGCTGACTGGACTGCCGACCTTCCGCCGCTTCGGCGGCGAGACCGCCTTCACCGAGGGCTGGGGCCTGTACGCGGAGTCGCTCGGCAAGGACCTGGGCGTCTACACCGACCCGTACAGCTACTTCGGCTACCTGCAGAACGAGCTGTGGCGCGCGATCCGGCTGGTGGTGGACACCGGGCTGCACAGCAAGGGCTGGACCCGCGAGCAGGTGATCGCCTACATGCTGGAGAACTCGGCCGAGTCCGAGACCCAGGCCACTGCCGAGGCCGAGCGTTACATGGCCATCCCGGGGCAGGCGCTGGCATACAAGATCGGCGAGCTGAAGATCCAGGAGATGCGCGACAAGGCCGAGGCGGCGCTGGGCGATGACTTCGACGTACGCGCGTTCCACGCCGAAGTGCTCAAGGACGGTTCGGTCCCGCTGGACGTGCTTGAGGACAAGATCAACCGCTGGATCGCCGCCCAGCAGGCCTGACCTGCAAGCATCGGTGCACGACATGGGGCCGGCCGCAATGCCGGCCCCGTGCTGTTTTGCCGGAATCGTCCGTTCCAGCGGCGGAACGGCCCGCCCGCGCGGCGCGGCCTAGAATCGGGAGATTCGAGCCACACGGGACCCTTCATGAACGACCGCATCCTCGACCCGCGCCTGCGCGACCGCGTGATGACCGCCGGGGAAGCGGCGCAGCTGATCCAGCCGGGCATGACGGTGGCGATGAGCGGCTTCACCGGCGCCGGCTACCCGAAGGCCGTGCCGCAGGCGCTGGCCGCGCGCATGGAACAATCCGCCGGCGAGGGCCGCCCGTTCCGGATCAAGGTACTGACCGGCGCCTCCACCGCCCCCGAGCTGGACGGCGCGCTGGCGAAGGTCGAGGGCATGGAGCTGCGGCTGCCCTACCAGTCCGACCCCAACGTGCGCGAGCGGATCAACGCCGGCACGCTCAACTACATCGACATCCACCTCAGCCACGTCGCCCAGCACACCTGGTTCGGCTTTTTCGGCGATATCGACGTCGCGGTGATCGAGGTGGCCGGCATCCGCGAGGACGGGCTGCTGATCCCGTCGTCCTCGGTGGGCAACAACAAGACCTGGCTGGAGCAGGCCGACAAGGTGATCCTCGAGGTCAACCGCTGGCAGCCGGCCGCGCTGGAGGGGATGCACGACATCTACTACGGCACCGCCCTGCCGCCCAACCGCAAGCCCATTCCGCTGGTGAAGCCGGACGACCGCATCGGCGAGCCGTACCTGCGGGTCGACCCGGCCCGGATCATCGCGGTGGTGGAAACCGACGCGCCCGATCGCAATTCCGCCTTCAGCCCGCCCGACGAAGCCTCACGGCAGATCGCCCGGCACCTGCTCGACTTCCTCGACCATGAGATCCAGCGTGGCCGCCTGACCGACCGCCTGCTTCCCCTGCAATCCGGCGTCGGCAACATCGCCAACGCCGTGCTCGCCGGCCTGTCGGAGGGCGGCTACAAGGGCCTGGCGGCCTACACCGAGGTGATCCAGGACGGCATGCTGGAGCTGCTGAAGAACGGCACCCTGCGGATGGCGTCGGCCACGTCGTTCTCGCTCAGCCCCGCCGGCATCGAGGAGTTCAACGCCAACGTGGGGTTCTACCGCGAGCGGATCCTGCTGCGGCCGCAGGAAATATCCAACCACCCCGAGCTGATCCGACGGCTGGGCTGCATCGCGATGAACGGGATGATCGAGGCGGACATCTACGGCAACGTCAATTCGACCCATATCGCCGGCAGCCGGATCATGAACGGCATCGGCGGCAGCGGCGACTTCGCCCGCAACGGCTATCTCTCGGTATTCATGTCGCCCAGCACCGCCAAGGGCGGGAAGATCTCCGGCATCGTGCCGATGGCCAGCCACGTCGACCATACCGAGCACGACACGATGGTCATCGTCACCGAACAGGGCCTGGCCGACCTGCGCGGGCTGGCCCCCAAGCAGCGCGCCAGGCTCATCATCGAGCGCTGCGCGCACCCGGACCACCGGCCGATGCTGCAGGACTACTTCGACCGCGCCTGCGCGAACAGCTACGGCAAGCACACCCCGCACCTGCTCGGCGAGGCGCTGTCGTGGCACCAGCGGTTTGTCGACACGGGATCCATGCGCGGCGCCTGAAGGTCCTTCCAAGGCGGCGATTGGCGCGCATCAGCCGTCGACACCCAGCTCAGCGCGCAGATGCACCGGGGGCCTTCAGCGATTGGCTACCAGGAATCCCCGCTCGGCGCGCACAACGGCCTTGAGGGCGACCTCGCGGTCGGACTTTCGTTGGTCCTAATAAAGTCCCCCCTTATACGAGTCCGCCATGCTGTCATCGTTCCCCACCCTTCCGCGGAGCTGCTTCATGGTTACTGCTCGCCACCCCCTGCTCTCCCTCGTGCTGGCCGTGTCGCTCGCCTTGCCGGTTGCCGCGTGCGCGGCCCCCTCCTCCAGCCATCCGGTGCCGGACGTCGGCAACGCGGTCTCGCCCGTGCCCGGGGTGGTGTCCTCGGGCCGACTGGATGCTTCCGACGTCGCGACGCTCCAGGCCAACGGCTTCCGCCAGGTGATCGACCTCACTCCCGATGACGAGACGCCGGGTTTCGATGAGGCCGGCCTGGTACGCGAGGCCGGCATGGCCTACGCCAACCTGCCCATCCGGGTCCGGCAGACCTGACCCGCGCCAACGTGGCCGCGTTCGACGCGCTGCTGCGGGACATCGACGCCCCCGTACTGGTGCACTGCGCCAGCGGCAACCGCGTCGGGGCCATGGCTGCGCTGCGGGCAGCCTGGGTAGAGGGGCACACGGTGGAGAAGGCCGTCGAAATCGGCCGCGCGTGGGGTATGAAAGGCCTCGAGAGTGCGGTGCGTGAGCGGCTCGCCTCGGAGCCGGGCGCGGGCTGACGCCACCCGCTCCCCCAAGAAAAAAAGGCCGGCATCTCTGCCGGCCTTTTTCATAGCTGCTGGAGCGCCGCGGTCAGGCGGCGCCACCACCGGCGCCACGGCGCGGACCACGACCCTGGCCGCTGCCGCGCTGTTTCGGGCCCGCATGGGCGTGGCCCTGG
>NZ_JBJXHK010000087.1:0-8279 GCF_046638635.1 Lysobacter zhanggongensis | reverse complement strand
GGCGCCGCTGCCGACCCCCGCGCCGCGACCGGCTCCGCGTGCCCGTGCACGGGATTTCACCGTGCAGGGCGTCGACAACCTGCTGGTCCAGCTCGCGCGCTGCTGCCAGCCACTGCCGGGCGAACCGATCGCCGGCTACCTCACGCGCGGCCGCGGCGTGACCGTGCACCGGGCCGACTGCGCTGCGTTCCGCCGCCTCGTCGCCAACCAGCCGCAGCGCTCGTTGCCGGTGGAGTGGGGCGTCGATGCCACCGCCTACGAGGTCGACGTCGAGGTCATGGCCGTCGACCGCAAGTGGCTGCTGAAGGAGATCACCAACGTCATCGCCCAGGCCAACGTGCACGTCGCCGGCATCCGCAGCGACGCCGGCCGCAGCGGCGCACGCGTGCGCTTCAGGATGCGCCTGCGCGTTTCCGACTACGGACAACTGTCGGCGCTGCTCGGCAAGCTGGCCGCGCTCCCAGGGGTGGAACAGGCGCGGCGGACGTGAGGCTCAGGACTCGCGCAGGAGGACGCGGCGTACGGTTCCCCGGGCGCTGTCGGCGGAGAAATGCCTCGCGACGTTCCGGCGCCCGTTTTCGGCCAGACGCTCCCACAACACGCGGCCCTGGTAGAGGTCGATGACCGCTTCGGCGAACGCGCCGGGCGTGTCGGCAATGCGCACATCGACCCCGTCGTGAAGGTGCATGCCCTCGACAGCGCAACCGGTCGCGACCACCGGAATCCCGTGTGCCATCGCCTGGTTCACCTTGCCCTTGACGCCAGCGCCGTATCGCAAGGGCGCTACTGACAGCCGCACGCTCTGCAGGAACGGCGACAGGTCAGGAACGTGTCCGTGCACAACGACGTCGCGCTCTTCAGCGAGCCGCTGGACACGTTCCGGCGCATCTCCACCGATGCAATGGAAAACCACGCCGGGTGCGCGCTCCCTGACCATCGGCCACACCGAGTCGACGAACCAGCAAACCGCATCGACATTCGGCGGGTGTCGGAAACCTCCAACAAAGAGGATGTCCGCGCGTTCGTTGAAGTCCCGGCCGCCTGGCACCGGCTCATGCAGGTTCGAGATGATCTCCACGGCCGCGTCAGGTACTTCTGTTCGGAGTAATTCGCGTTCGACCTCGCTGACAACCAGCGTCACGTCACTCCGGGCCACGATGTCCAGTTCGAGGGTTCGGGTGGTGCGGGCCGTGCGTTCCGCGGCCGCATCGCCCGAGACCTCGGCAGCCCGCTGCTCACGCAGGTAATGCAGGTCGACGGTATCGAACACGAGGCGTGCCTGCGGTGCGTAGCGGCGGACAAGTGGCAACATTTCCCGGGCGACATAGTGTCGACACACCATTACCGTGTCGAAGCGGGGGCCATGAGTACGCAGCCAGCCGGGCATGCCTCCCAGGAATCGGCCGCACCAAGTCTCGACGCCCAGTTGCTGCAGCGCCTGGATGCAGTGTTCCGAGTCATTGGCAGGAACAAATACGACATGAGCCCCTTCCTCGATGAGGAGCCGCATCAGATTCACCAGTCGTAGCGAGCCCGAATCACGGTCCGGCTGTGGCACCAGTGCATCGATGATGAGGATGGTTCGGGCGTAGAGACGATCGGTGATGCCCGCGGCTGGCGCATTGTGGTCCGGGTGGCGCGCCAAGGCAGACGCCCAGCGATCCTTGAACTTTCGCTGGTTGATCAACTGGTAGGACTTGATACCGACGCGCACGTCGGTGCCCGTCGTCGCGCCTTCGGTGTGGACAACGCGTGCAGCTGGATTGCACAGGACCAGCCGGCCAAGGGCGATCACCCGCATGCACAGGTCGGTGTCCTCATAGAACGCGGGCGAGTACTCGCTATCGAAGCCACCGGTTTCCCGCCACACCGCGGCCGGGAGCACGAACGCCGCCCCGGAGCAGTAGTCAACTCGCCGGACATGGTTGAACGACGGGTGGCCAGGCGCTTCGAGGTGTCCCAACTTGTCGGCGCTGCCATCGCGGAACACCACCCCCCCGGCTTCCTGCAGGCGGCCGTCGGGGTAGAGCAGTTGTGCGCCCACCAGGCCCGCGCGCGGATGTTCGGCAAAGGTCGCCAGCAACGCGTCGAGCCAGCCGGGCTGCGGCACGGTGTCGTTGTTGAGGAAGACCAGGTACTCGCCCTTCGCCGCGGCGGCGCCGTCGTTGCACGCGGCGATGAAGCCGCCGTTGCTTTCGCGCTGCAGCGTGCGCAGGCCATCGATCCTGGGCAGCGCATCGCGCGTTGCGTCGCTGGAGCCATCGTCCACGACGATGATCTCCACGGCGGCCGCCGGGGGATGCTCGGCCAGCGCGCGCAGGCATTCCAGCGTGTGGTCGAACTGGTTGAACACCGGGATGACGATGCTCGCCACCGGCGTGGTGCTGCCGGGCACCGCGAACGGGACGAACGGACCGCCTTCCGGCCGGTACAGCGCGACCCGCTGCGCCTGCGGGACGCGCCTGAACTGCTTGAGCACACGCGCCAACGAGGCGCGCCATCCGCGCGTGCGCAGGCTGGCCAGCCCACGGCGCACCAGTCCGGTTCCGCGATTGATCAGGAACCGCAGGTGGGTCGCGGACATCGGCATGCAGTACGGGCTCCGGCAGGGGGCGGCAATGGTGGGCTGAACTCGCGCCGAATCCGCCCGCGGGGCGCGACAGTGCCTCATGCCCGCTGCGTTAGACTCGGCCGGACGAGGGCCTTGCCCTGCCATTCTCCCACGCCGTGGCCCGAACCGATTACGAAGAACACGACGACAGCGACGCAGGTCACGGCGATGGTCCGAACTGGCGACGACGCCTGGTCACCTGGGTGCTGGCGGCGATCGGGCTGGGCCTCGGGTTCCTGATTCCCTATTCGCTGTACCTCAACCACGAGGTCGGCGAGCGCTTCGACCAGTTGCGCTGGCAGCTGCCGACCCGCGTCTATGGCCGGCCGCTGGAGCTGGCGCCGGGGCTGGCGCTGGACAAGCGGACGCTCACCACCGAACTCGATGCCGCCGGTTACCACCCCGGCGACGGCGTGCGGCCGGGGACGTATTCGACCGAGGGCGGGCGCTGGCTGATCTCCAGCCGCGGTTTCAACGACGTCGACGGGCCCGTGGCCCCACGCCGGGTCGCGGTGACGCTGTCGGGCGGCAAGGTCTCGGGCGTGCGTGACGTCGCCAGCGAGAAGTCGCTCAAGGCGGCCCGGCTGGACCCCGCCCGCATCGCGACCCTGTACGGGCAGAAGCAGGAAGAGCGCCGGCTGGTGCAGCTCGAGGAAGTCCCGGAGCTGCTGGTCACCGGCCTGCAGGCGGTCGAGGACCGCGATTTCGCGCACCACCACGGGCTCGACCTGAGCGGCATCATGCGCGCCGCGTGGGTGAACCTGAAGGCCGGCGAGACCCGCCAGGGCGCCAGCACGCTGACCCAGCAGCTCGCCCGCAGCGGCCTGCTTGGCATCGGTGCCGAGCAGACCTGGACGCGCAAGTTCAACGAGGCGATCTACGCCCTGCTGATCGAGGCCCGCTACGACAAGCAGACCATCCTCGAGACGTACTTCAACCAGGTCTACCTGGGCCAGCGCGGCGCGCAGGCGATCCACGGCGTGGCAGCGGCCTCGGAGTTCTGGTTCGGCCGCGACCTGTCCGACATCAGTACCGAGCAGATCGCCCTGCTGGTCGGCATCGTGCGCGGGCCTTCCTATTACGACCCGCGCCGCCACCCGGAGCGCGCGACCGAGCGACGCAATTTCGTGCTCGGCGAGATGCACGAGACCGGCCTGATCGACGACGCCGAATACGAGCGCGCCCTCAAGGCGCCGCTGGGCGTCACCGGCCAGCCGGGCCACTCGGCCAACCGCTTCCCCGCCTACGTCGACCTGGTCCGGCGGCAACTGGCCACCGACTACCCGGCCGACGCGCTCGTCGGTGCGGGCCTGAGCGTGATGTCGGGCATGTCGCCATCGGCCCAGGCCTATGCCGAGGGCGCGGTCACCAGCACGCTGGAAAGCCTGGACAGCAAGAACCGGCCCGACTTGCAGGCGGGTCTGGTGCTGACCGACGTACACAACGGCGACGTGCTGGCCGTGGTCGGCAGCGGCACGCCGTCGCAGCCTGGCTTCAACCGCGCCATCGACGCCTTGCGACCGGTCGGGTCGCTGCTCAAGCCGTTCGTTTATCTGCTCGCGCTGGCGCAGCCGGACCGCTGGTCGCTGGCCAGCTGGGTCGACGACTCGCCGGTGACCGTCGCGCTTGGCAACGGCAAGGAGTGGAGCCCCGGCAACTCCGACGGGCGCAGCCACGGCACCGTCCGGCTGATCGATGCGCTTGCGCGGTCCTACAACCAGGCCACGGTGCGGGTCGGCATGCAGGTCGATGCACGCCGCATCGCCGACCTGATCCGTACGCTGGCGGGGATCGAGGCCAAGCCCAACCCGGCACTGATCCTGGGCTCGGTCGACCAGAGCCCGTATGCGATGGCGCAGCTGTACCAGTTCCTCGCATCCGGCGGCGAGATCCAGCCGCTGCACGCGGTGCGCGGCGTGCTGGACGCCGACGGCCGCGCGCTCAACCGGTATGACACCGAACCCGCGCCCGCCCAGGAAGGCGATGCCATCGCGGCCCGGCTGATCACCCTGGCGCTGCAGCACACCGTCTCCAGCGGCACGGCACGGCAACTGGTGTCCGACGGGCTCGGCCGGCTCGGCGCGGCCGGCAAGACCGGTACCAGCAACGACAGCCGCGACAGCTGGTTCGCCGGCTATACCGGCGACCACCTGGCCGTGGTCTGGGTCGGCAACGACCAGAACGAGCCGACCGGTCTGTACGGCTCGACCGGTGGCATGCGGGTCTGGTCCAGCGTCTTCAAGCGTTTGCCCAGCGCACCGCTGGAGGTCAGCGACGACGGCCTCGACTGGCAGTGGGTGGTCGGGTCGCACGCCACTGACGCAGGCTGCGCCGGTGCGCGCCGGTTCGCCTTCGTGGCGGGTTTCGCGCCGGCGTTCCAGTCGTGCCAGCCGCCGGAGCCGGTCTACCAGGAGGAGGAGCGCCGCAGCTGGCGCGACTGGTTCGGCTTCGGCCGCGACGACGACGCGCGCGAGGCGGAACCGCAACCGAGCCCGCAACCGGTGGAGGTCCCGTGACCCCGCGGCTGGCTGCACTGTCATTGGCCGTGGTGGTGGCGTCGGGCTGTGCAAGCGCTCCGTCGGAGCCCGAATTGCCCGCGTTCGATGCCGCCGCCGCACTCGCGGCGATCGAGCAGGCCGGCGCCGCGGCGACGGAAGAGCTGGTCGTGCGCCCGCTTGGCAATCCGCAGGTGCAGGACTTGCGCGCCGACGCCGATAACCTGCGTCGGCAGGGCCAGGCCGCCGAGGCGGCCCAGCGGCTCGACCAGGCGCTCGCCATCAGCCCGGCCGATCCGGCGTTGCTGCAGGAGCGCGCGGAGGTCGCACTGCTGCTGGGCGACCTCGACCTTGCCGAACGACTTGCCCGGCAGGCCGCCGGGTTGGGTGCCGGAGTCGGCCCTCTGTGTCGCCGCCATTGGGAAACGGTGGCCCAGGTCGCGCAGGCCCGCGCGCCCGCACGCATCGATCCCGCGACTGGCGCAGCCGTCGTCGCCGCCACGGTCACCGACGCCCGCAGCGCGCGCGACGCCTGCACCGTCACCCCGCCCCCGCGTTACTGAGATGGGTGAGGCAGGCAGCCGACTCGGCACCGCCAGCCACGCGGCGCTGAGCGAGGGCGGCGACCTGGCGCGCAACATCGCCGCGTTCGCGCCGCGTTCCGCGCAGCAGGACCTTGCCGCCGCCATCGCCGGCGCCTTCGATCGCCGGGGCGTGCTGCTGGCCGAAGCCGGCACCGGTACCGGCAAGACGTTCGCCTACCTGGTGCCGGCGATCCTGTCGGGATTGAAGACGATCATCTCCACCGGCACCCGCGCGCTGCAGGACCAGCTGTACCACCGCGACCTGCCGCGCGTGCGCGATGCGCTCGGCATCGGCGTCAAGACGGCACTGCTGAAGGGCCGGGCCAACTACCTGTGCCATTACCGCCTGGAGCAGGCGAAGGGCGAGGGGCGTTTCCACAGCCGCGAGATGGCCGGGCAGTTCCAGCGCATCGTCGCCTGGGCCGGGCGCACCCGCATGGGCGACCTGGCCGAACTGGAAGCGCTGCCGGACGACTCGCCGCTGCTGCCGATGGTCACTTCCACCGCCGACAACTGTCTGGGCAGCGAGTGTCCGTTCTTCAACGAGTGCTTCGTCGTGCAGGCACGCCAGCGCGCGCAGGCGGCCGACGTGGTGGTGGTCAACCACCACCTGCTGCTGGCCGACCTGGCCCTGAAGCAGGAAGGGTTTGGCGAGATCCTGCCCGGGGCGCAGGCCTTCGTGATCGACGAGGCGCACCAGCTGCCCGAACTGGCCGCGCAGTTTTTCGGCGAGGCACTGAGCGCGCGGCCGCTGGTCGAGCTGGCACGCGATGCGCTGGCCGAGTGCAAGCAGGCGCCCGGCGCGCTGGCGGTGCTGCAGGAACCGACCCGCGCGCTCGAACAGGCCGTTCGCGGCCTGCGCGCGGCGATGGACGAGTTGCCGGTCCGTGGCACCCGCCGACGGGCAGCCGAGGACGGCAACGCGGAAGCCGCGCTGGACGGCCTGCTGGACGCGTTGCGGACCTTGCACGCGGCGTTGCTGCCGCTGCGCGAGGCGGCACCCGGCTTCGACAGCTGCACCGCACGGGCGAAGGAGTTCGAACAACGCCTGCTTCGCTGGCGCGACGCGGATGGCGACGATGCCGATTACGTCGATACCGATGCCGACCCGGACACGACTTCCGTAGCGACCGACGGGACCACGGATGAGGACGGGTCGCCCCCCGACGACCGCGGCCCCCTGGCCAGCGACGACGATGCCAGCGTGCTCTGGTACGAACTCACCGCCCGCGGGTTCCGGCTGAGCCGCACCCCGCTCGATGTCGCCGGCCCGCTGGCCAGGCACCGCGCGCGCTCGCAGGCGGCGTGGGTGTTCACCTCGGCCACCCTCGCGATCGGTGGGCGTTTCGAACATTTCGCGATCAAGCTCGGCCTCAAGGAGCCGGAGACCCTGCTCGCACCGAGCCCGTTCGACTGGCCGCGCCAGGCGCTGTGCTACCTGCCGCGCGGATTGCCCGAGCCGTCGGCGCGCCATTACACCGCGTCGATCATCGACGCGGTCCGGCCCGTGCTGGCGGCGTCGGCCGGGCGTGCCTTCGTGCTGTTCGCCTCGCACCGCGCACTGCGCGAGGCGGCCGCGCTGCTGCGCGACCCGGCGGACCCGGCGCCGTGGCCATTGTTCGTGCAGGGCGAGGCGCCGCGGCCGGTGCTGCTCGAGCGCTTCCGCGCGTCCGGCAATGGCGTCCTGCTCGGCGCGGCGAGCTTCCGGGAAGGCGTGGACGTCGCCGGCGATGCGCTCAGCGTGGTCGTCATCGACAAGCTGCCGTTCGGTGCGCCGGACGACCCGGTATTCGAAGCGAGGCTGGAAGCGATCCGGCGCAGTGGCGGCAACCCGTTCCGCGATGAGCAGTTGCCGCAGGCGGTGATCGCGCTCAAGCAGGGCGCCGGCCGGTTGATCCGCAGCGAGTCCGATCGCGGCGTGCTGGTGTTGTGCGATCCCCGCCTGGTGGGCAAGAGCTACGGGCGGGTGTTCATGGACTCGCTGCCGCCGCTGCCCAGGACGCGCCAGCTCGAGGATGTCGAGGCGTTCTTTGCACCAGAATCGGCCGTCGCGCCGGCACCGGAGATGCCATGAAACTGCTTGCGTTCGAACTGGCGACCGAGGCCTGCTCGGTCGCGCTATGGGATGACGGTGAGGTGCGGGAGCGCTTCGAGGTCGCGCCCCGCCGCCATGCCGAACTCGCGCTGCCGTGGGCGGACGCCCTGCTGGCCGAGGCCGGCTTGGCGAAATCGCAACTGGACGTCATCGCCATCGGCCGTGGACCGGGCGCCTTCACCGGCGTGCGGCTGGCCATCGCGGTCGGGCAGGGCATCGCCCTCGCCCTGGACCGGCCGATGGTTGCGGTATCGACCCTGGCGGCCTTGGCATGGCAGGCCGGCGAGGGGCTGGTGCTGGCCAGCATCGACGCGCGCATGGGCGAGGTGTACGCCGGGGCCTATCGGCGCGAAGGAGACGCGCAGACGCTGCTCGCGGCGGAAAGCGTCGGTCCGCCGGAGGCGGTCGAGCTGCCCGGCGGGGCCAATGGCTGGCATGCCGTCGGAACCGGGCTGGCGGCCTGCGACGGTGCGCTCCAGTCGCGCCTGGCCCGG
>NZ_JBJXHK010000086.1:0-8305 GCF_046638635.1 Lysobacter zhanggongensis | reverse complement strand
CGGCGCCGGGCACGGCCAGGACGCGGCGCGGGAGCCCGGTCGGCCGGTCATGCGCGGCCGGCGCGAGCACCCGCCCGTCCCGGTCGATGTCCAGCAGTAACGGCGTGGCGGAGCGGTCGCGTGGCAGCAGCATCAGTTGGAGGGTGGGCAGCGTGGTCGTCATTCCGGCAGGGTCCAGCGGCGTGCCAGCAGTCGTGCGTGGCCGGCATCGAGTTCGAAAAGTGCGCTCGAGACGAACTGCGCGCCGTCGTGTTCGACGCGCACGTCCAGGGCGAAGAAACGGGTCTGCACGGCCAGCGGTGCCAGCGCGGCATCGGCCAGGTCCAGCGCGGCCAGCAGCGGTTGGCGGCGGAAGTCGGCGACATCGCGCCAACCGCCCGGTGGGCGGGCACGCAGCACCTGCCGCGCCGATTGGGCGGACAACCGGCCCTCGCTGAGCATCACCAGCAACACGGCGTCCCCGTCATCCAGTGCATTGAGGTTGGTGGGCGACGGCGCGTCGGTCGGCAGTGCACAGACATGCGGCCGCAGTTGCTCGTACAACGCGGCGTCGAACCCCTCGACCGCCCGCAGTTCGCTGGGCTCGGCGAGCAGGGTGCCGGCGGTGCGGTAGCCGGGCGAGCGCAGTGCGTACCGTGCNCTCGCTGAGCATCACCAGCAACACGGCGTCCCCGTCATCCAGTGCATTGAGGTTGGTGGGCGACGGCGCGTCGGTCGGCAGTGCACAGACATGCGGCCGCAGTTGCTCGTACAACGCGGCGTCGAACCCCTCGACCGCCCGCAGTTCGCTGGGCTCGGCGAGCAGGGTGCCGGCGGTGCGGTAGCCGGGCGAGCGCAGTGCGTACCGTGCGTCCTCGGCGCCCTGCGCGCCGGGCGCGCCATCGGCGTCGATCCAGTCGACCAGGGCGTCCACGAGGCGTGCGGCGCGGTGGTCCGGAACCCCGAGCGCGCGCAGCAGGGCATGGAACTGGCGGGCGCCGGCATCGCGGCGCTGCCACAGCTCGGGCGCGCCCTCGACCACGCTGTTGAGATTGAAGCACGTGGTCGCATCGCTCAGGCGGGCCTGCACCAGGCCGCTGCCGGTCGGGAACACCAGCGGCCGGCCGTTCCACTCACCGACCGGCGGGGCCCGCGTGCCGGCGCGCGCCAGGTGCTCGATCCGGACCTTCGCCAGGGTTTCGGCGCCCAACGCGCGCCAGCGTGCTTGAGCCATGGCTTGTGCGTTGGACGCCCGCCGCAGCCCGAACCGAATGTCATCGAGCACGCTGGTCACCAGCACCGCCATCACCGCGACCAGCAACAGCACCGTCAGCAGCGCGACGCCGCGCTGACTGCCGGCAGTCGCCGCGTCACGACGGGCGTGGCCGGGCCAGCTCATGCCCCGGCCACCGGCAGCAGGAACAGTTGCTCGATGCGGCCCAGGCCGGTCAGTTCGAGCTCCAGCCGGACCGCGTCGGGCATGGCGCCGGCACCGCCCGGCCAGCCGCGGCTCCATTGGCCGCGGTAGTGGTAGGCGACCGCGGCGGACTCGATACCCGTCAGCAGCACCTGCGGTGCCAGTGCGGGCGCGCCGTCCAGTGCCGTCCGCGCGCTGCGCTCCAGTTGCCCGTCGACCAGCCGGTATTCGACATACTGCAGCGACGCCCGTGGTTCGCCGTCCGGGTTTTCCCAGCCGCGCCGCACCAGCGCCAGCAGCGGCGCAGCCGGATCCATCGCGCCGGTGGTGCTTCCCACGAACGCGTTGCGTGCCGCCACCCCGTCGCGGCCGCGGACCCGCCGCACCGCGGCCTGTCCCAGGTCGGCCTGCAGCAGTCCGCGCGCGCGCTGGAATTCGCCCAGCCGGTCCATCCGCGCCTGCACCACGCCCTGGTTGTCGGCGGCGTAGGCCATCACCCCGACCCCGACCGCCGACAGCAGGGCGAAGATCAGCAGCGCGACCAGCATTTCGACCAGGGTGAACCCGGCCGTCGGCGCAGGCGTCATGGGGCCTCCCGGTACAGGGTCGCTTCTGCGGCGACGCGGTCCTCGTCGGCCGGCATGACCGCGACGTCAATCCGGACCATGGCATCGACCTCGGTTGCCGCCACCCTGCGCGTCCAGCGCCAGGCGCGGTCGCCGAGCGTGACCTCGCCACCATCGACCGCTGACGCCAGTTGCGCCGGCGTGGCCAGCATCGCCTCCACTGCACGGTTGTCGGCGACCACCCCGGCCAGCACCTGTTGCTCGATCACCACCGCGCTGCGGGTGTTCTCCCCTGCCAGGTTGAGCAGGGCCAGCACGGTCAGGCTGAAAACCGAAACGGCGACCAGCAGTTCGATCAGCGAGAATCCCGCAACGCCGCCGGGCCAACGGGCGTCAACGCGCCGCATCGACCTGCACGCCCCCGGCGTCATCGAGCCTGACCCGCACGGCGCCACCCTCGCGTCGCAGGAGCACTTCGCCGCCCTCGACCGCTCCGGTCGGGTCGAAGCGGAAGGTGGTTTGCCCATCGGGGCCCGATGCCGCCAGCACCGTCCCTTCGTGCCAGGTGGTCACGCCGAACGGGCCGTCCTGCAACGGTTGCCAGCCGCCGAAGTTCTGCCGCGAGAATGCGTAGCCCTCCGGGTCGACCGTGACCCGCACTGCGCGCGTCGTGAGGATCGCCTCCTCCTGCGCGCGCACCAGCCGCGCCGCGAGCGTGTCGGCTTCGCGTGCGAGTTGCCGCTCGTCTCCGGGCGCGGTCAGCACCACGGCGACCCCGGCCAGACCGAGGATCACCAGCACCACCATCAGCTCCACCAGGGTGAACCCCGGCGCGCGCGATGTCCGACGTGGTCGGGCAGGGGGCTGCATCGGCGGTCAGTGCCAGTTGCCGATGTCGGCGTTGTCGCCGTCGCCACCTTCGGCGCCGTCGGCTCCGAACGAGAAGATGTCGAACGCGCCTTTGCGGCCGGGCTGGCGGTACTGATAGGGGTTGCCCCACGGGTCGGCCGGCAGGCGCCGCACGTAGCCGCCCCTGCGGTAGCGCTCCGGCCGCGCGAGCCCGGCCGGCGCGCGCAACAGTGCATCCAGCCCGTCCGCGGTGCGCGGGTAAGCCAGGTTCTCCAGCCGATAGGTCTCGACCGCCTGTTCGAGCACCGACACGTCGGCGCGTGCCTTTTCGACCATCGCGCGGTCCTGGCTCGGCATCACGTTGACCATCACCACCGTGGCCAGCAGGCCGATGATGACGATGACCACCATCAATTCGACCAGGGTGAAGCCGGCGTGCCGGCCGCGTGCAGGGCGGGTCGTGCGGGGAAGTGCGCGCATGGGGTTTCCTCAACCAAGGACCAGGGAGTTGAACTGCAGGATCGGCAGCAGGATGGCGAGCACGATCACCGCGACCACGCCGCCCAGCACGACGATGATCAGTGGCTCCAGCAGGCTCATCGCCACCGTCGTGAAGGTGTTGAACTCGCGCTCCAGGTAGTCGGCCGCGCGCTCGAGCATCGGCCCCAGCCGGCCGCTGTCCTCGCCGCTGGTGGTCATGTAGAGCAGGGTGGGCGGGAACACCCCGGCGCGGCGCATGGCGCCCGACAGGCTGCCGCCTTCGCGGATCGACGCGACCATCCGGTCGGTCGCCCCACGCAGCACGCGGTTGTGCACGGTGCGTGCGGTGATGGCCAGGCCTTCCAACATCGGCAGGCCGCTGCCGACCATGATCGAAAGCGTCCGTGCCATCCGTGCGGCGTGGACGTCGCGCACCAGCCGACCCAGCAGCGGCAGGCGCAGCACCGTGGCGTCGACGCGGTGTCGGAACGATGGCCGGCGCAGCAACCGGCTGAAGGCGACCACGCCGATCGCCAGCAGCAACACCACCGGCAGGCCCCAGGCCGCCATCAGGTCCGATATACCGATCACTACCCGGGTCAGCAGGGGCAGCTCGCGTCCCATCGAATCGAACTGTTCGACCACCTTCGGGACAACGAAAGCCATCAGCGCGACCACCACCGCGACGGCGGTGAGTGCCAGCGCGGCCGGGTACACCAGCGCGGTGACGAGCTTGCCGCGGACCTGCTGTTCGCGCTCGAGCAGGTCGGCCAGTCGCTCCAGGATGTCGGGCAGGGCGCCGGAGCCTTCGCCCGCGGCGACCATCGCCCTGTACAGCGGCGGAAACGCGCTGCCCTGGCGCGCCATCGCCTCGGACAGCCGGAACCCTTCGAGTACGTGCGCGTGGGTGGCGGCCAGGACACGCCGCACGGCACGTTTTTCAGCCTGTGCGCCGACGGTCCGCAGCGCTTCCTCCAGGGTCATCGCCGCGGCCAGCGTGGACAGCTGGCGGGTGACAAGCGCCAGGTCCTTTGCACTGAAGCGTTCAAGCAGCCCGGTCCGGCCGGAATCGACCGTGGCACCGGCCGGGTCGATCCGCACCGGCACCAGCCGGCGGCGGGCGAGCTGCTCGCGGGCCTCGGCCGGCCCGGGCGCATCAATCACGCCGTGGCGGGTGACACCACGGGCATCCAGCGCGGCATAGTCAAACGCCGGCATGGCGTGCGGCTTCCGCGGGCAGCGTGGCGATGGGTGCGTCGTGCTGGCGCGTCACGCGCAGCGCTTCCTCGGGAGTGGTTTCACCGCGCGCTACCGCGGCGCGGGCCGACGCCGCCAGCGTCGCTGCACTGGCAAACGCCGCGCGCGCCAAGGTGTCCTCGTCGGCGTTGTCGCCAATCAGCCGGCGCAGGGTGTCGTCGACCACCACCGCTTCGTAGATGCCCAGCCGACCGGCGTAGCCGGTGTGGTTGCAGGACGGGCAGCCGGCGGCCTGGTACATCGGGCCGCCATACGCGGCGCCCATCACCTGTCGGCCGAGTGCATCGGGTCCCCGCGGTGCGCGGCAGTGCGGGCAGATCCGCCGCACCAGCCGCTGCGCCAGCACCAGCCGTACGGTGGAGGCCAGCAGGAACGGCTCCATGCCCATGTCCCTGAGTCGGGTGATCGCACCGACGGCGTCGTTGGTGTGCACGGTGGAGAGGACGAGGTGGCCGGTCAGGCTCGCCTGTACCGCGATCTGCGCGGTCTCCGGGTCTCGGATCTCGCCGACCATCACCACGTCCGGGTCCTGCCGCAGGATCGCGCGCAGGCCGGCGGCGAAGGTCATACCCACCTTGGTGTTGACCTGGGTCTGGCCGACGCCGTCGATGGCGTACTCGACCGGGTCCTCGACGGTGAGGATGTTGCGGCTGCCGTCGTTGAGCGAGGACAGTCCCGCGTACAGCGTTGTGGTCTTGCCCGAGCCGGTCGGCCCGGTGACCAGCACGATGCCGTTGGGCACGTGCAACGCCCGGGCGTATGCCGCACCGACCGGCGCCGGCATGCCCAGTTGCTCCAGCGTGAGCGTGCCCTGGTCCTTGTCGAGGATGCGCAGCACCACGCGTTCGCCGCCGCGGGCGGGCAGGGTGGACACGCGCACGTCCAGCGCCTTGGCGCCCATGGCCACCGAGATGCGGCCATCCTGCGGAATGCGCTTCTCGGCGATGTCCAGCCGCGCCATCACCTTGACCCGCGACACCAGCAGCGGGGCGATCCGGCTCGGCAGGCTGGCGGCCTCCCGCATCACGCCATCCACCCGCAGGCGCACCCGCAGGGTCGATTCGAACGGCTCGATGTGGATGTCGGACGCGCCCAGCCGCGCGCCCTCGGCGATGATGCCGTTGATCAGCCGGATGATCGGCGCGTCGTCCTGGTTCTCGAGCAGGTCGGCGGTCGCGGGGATGTCTTCCACCAGCGAGTCCAGGCTACCGTGCGCGTCGAGCGCATCGACCGTGCCGGCACCGCCGAGGCCGGCGTCGGCGTAGACCTCCGACAGCATGCGGTCGAACGCGGCGCGCTTCATCGACCGCACCGAGAGCGGACGCCCCAGGACCCGCCGCACTTCAAGCAGTGCGGTCGGCTCGCTGCCTTCGCGCAGCGCGACCCCGGTACTGCCGTCGGCGTCGCCGGGGGTGTCAGCATCGAGCAACAGCACGCCGTGCCGCTTGGCGAACGCATAGGGCAGGCGGGCCGCGACGGTGCTCATGGGACGGGCAGGGGCGCCGTTGCAGGCGCCTGAGTTCCGGAAGCCGCCGGTGCCGGTGGCGCCACCGGCGGCTGCGTGCGCAGGTAGTCGCGCACCAGCACGTCCAGCGCGGCCTCGCGTGACCGGCCGCCGTCGAGCTGGAGCTGCGCACCGCGCATGTAGTCGTAACGTGGCGCCGTCACCCGCTGGGCATCCACCGGACCGCCGACGATCGTGGGGCGGATGAACACCATCAGGTTGGTCTTGCTGCGCGACCGCGCGGTCGAGCGGAACAGGTTGCCCAGCAGCGGGATGTCGCCGAGCAGCGGCACCTTGTCGACCGAGTTCCGGTCGGCCTGGTCGAGCAGGCCGCCCAGGACCACGATCGCGCCGTTGTCGACCAGCACGCGGGTCTCCACCTCGCGCTTGTTGAGGATCAGCTCGCTGAAGTTGGCCGACACCGGGCCGGCGATCGAGGACACCTCCTGCCGCAGCTGCAGGGTGATGCCGCCGCCGGCGTTGATCTGCGGCGTGACCTCCAGCTGGATGCCTACGTCCTGCCGTTCGATGGTGCGGAACGGGTTGGCGTTGCTGTCGCCCAGCACCTCGCCTGACGTCACCGGCACTTCCTGGCCGACCAGGATCCGCGCCGGCTCGTTGTCGAGCGTCATGATCGACGGCGTCGACAGCAGGTTGGAGCCGTTGTCGCGCTTGACCGCGTTGATCACCAGGCCGAACAGCGTATCGCCCGCGCTGCCGGCTATCCCCGCCAGGCCACCGGTGAGGCCGAGCAGCGACTGCAGTGCCGCGTTGCGTGCGGTTTCGGCGAGGTCGGAATCGTCCCCGTCGTCGATCAGTGCAGCGCCGGCCAACTCGGTGATGCCCGGGCCCGAGCGGCGGAACTGGGTGGTGCCGAACGGAACGCCCCTCCGGTTGGCGGCGGCGATCTGTACGCCGAGCTCGCGTGCCGCGTCGTCGGAGATCTCCACAACGATCGCCTCCACCAGCACCTGCTGGCGGCGTACGTCCAGCTGCCGGATCACCTCGACCAGCGTGCGCTGGGTCTCGGGGTCGGCGTTGATGATCAGCGCGTTCTGGCCCGGCGCGCGGACGATGGTGGGCCGCTTGCCCGGGGTCGTGGCGATCACCTGCGCCTGCTCGCCGCCGGCCGATGCCGCCACCGCCGTGGCTGCGCCCGCCTCGGCGGCCGCGGGCTGGCCGACCAGCTGCTGCAGTACCGGCAACAGCTGTTCGGCGCTGGCGTGCTGCAGCATCACCACCTGCACGTCGCCCGTGCTCTCGGCGCGCCGGTCGAGCTCGAGGATCATCTGCACGACCCGGCCGACGCGCGCCGGGTCGCCGCGCACAACGATAGAGTTGCTGCTTTCCACCGGCAGCACCGACAGGGCGGCCGAGCTTCCGCCCTCGATTCCGCCGCCGCCGAACAGGCCGTTGATGGTGGCGGCGATCTCGCGCGCGGAGCTGTTGCGCAGGGTCACGGTGTCGATGCTGGCGCGGTCGGTGTCGATCTGCGCGATCAGGGCGCGGATGCGTCGCAGGTTGTCGGCGTAGTCGGCCACCAGCAGGCTGTTGCCCTGCGGCGTGGCGATCACCACGCCACCGCGGCCGACCAGCGGCTTGATGGTCTCGGCCGCGATCCGCGCGTCGACCTGGCGCAATGCGATGACCTCGGTGGCGAATCCGAGCGTTCCCGCGCCGGCGGTGCGGGGCTGCTGCGCCGCGGTGTCGTCGGGCACCACCCGATAGGTCCCCGGCCCCGCGGGGACCGCCACCAGGCCGTTGGCGCGGAGGATCGTCAACAGCACGCCGAGCAGCTCCGACTGGCCGAGCGGCTGGTCGTTGGTGTAGTTCACCGTGCCCTGCACGCCGGGATCGACGATGAAGGTGGTATCGGTCGCCCGCGCCACGTCCTCGATGAAGGCACGCAGGTCGGCGTTGCGCACGTTGAACGCCTGTGGCGCGTCGGTGCCCGCCGCCTGGGCGATTGCCGGGTGGGCCGGTTGCAGGGCGAGGGCAAGCGCGAGCAGGGCGCCGGTGGAGCGACGGATCATCGTGGCGCCTTCAACAGTGTGGTGTGTAACTGGCCGTCGCGGCGGTAGCGGATCTCGACCTCGCGGCGGCCTTCCAGCTCGCTGGCCAACCGCGGCAGCCGGGCGAGGTTGAGGGGTTGGCCATTGACCGCCAGCAGCACGTCGCCCGGTGCGAGCCCGGCCTGGGCCAGCACGGCCGCGTCCCCGTCGGGCGACAGCGTGAACCCGCCCCCGAGGCTGG
>NZ_JBJXHK010000085.1:0-8352 GCF_046638635.1 Lysobacter zhanggongensis | reverse complement strand
TCCCGGTCGACGCCGGCACGCAGGCGCCGCCGGCGACACTGTCCACGCCGGCCGAGCCGTCCGTGCGCCCGGCGGGCACGCCCGCTGCGTTGCCGACCGGTCCGACCGAGTACCAGGCCACCGCCGCCAAGCTGGTCTACGGCCTGCTGTCGGACAGCCGCTACGCGTACCGGCCGCAGCCGCTGGACGATGCGCTGTCGGCGGACATGTACCAGCGTTACCTGGAGGCGCTCGACGGCGGCAAGCAGTTCTTCACCGCGGCCGACATCGCCCGCTTCGACCGCTACGAGACGCTGCTCGACGACGCCATCAAGAGTGGCGAGCTGGAGCCGGCTTACGCGATCTTCGCGACCTACCGGCAGCGCGTCGACGAGCGCGTCGAGTACGCCCGCAGCCTGCTCAAGCAGGACATCTTCGACTTCACCGGTGACGACCGCTTCCACTACGACCGCGAGGATGCGGAGTGGGTGGCCGACGCCGACGCGCTCGACGCGCTGTGGAAGCAGTCGGTCCGCAATGACTGGCTGCGCCTGAAGCTGGCCGGCAAGGAGGCCGACAGCATCCGCGAGACCCTCGACAAGCGCTACGCCAACCTCGCCGAGAACGTCTCCGAGCTGGAAGGCCAGGACGTGTTCCAGACCTTCCTCAACAGCTACGCCGGCGCGATCGATCCGCACACCGACTACTTCACCCCGCGCTCGGCCGAGAACTTCAACCTGTCCATGTCGCTGTCGCTTGAAGGTATCGGCGCGGTGCTGCAGAAGCAGGATGACGTGGTCGCGATCCGCGAGATCGTCGCCGGCGGCCCCGCCGACAAGACCGGCATCCTCGCCCCGGGCGATCGCATCACCGCGGTCGGCCAGGGCGAGAGCGGGCCGATGGTCGACGTGATCGGCTGGCGCCTGGACAACGTGGTCGAGAAGATCCGCGGGCCGAAGGGCTCGCAGGTGCGGCTGGACATGATCCCGGCCGGCGCCGGTCTGGACAGCAAGCCGGCCCGCGTGGTGATCACCCGCGACGAGGTCCGGCTCGAGGACCAGGCCGCCAAGGCCGAGGTGCTGACCATTCCCGGCCAGTCCGACGCGCCCGACCAGCGCATCGGGGTGATCGAGCTGCCCGGCTTCTACCAGGATTTCGAGGGCCGCCGCCTCAACCGCGACGACTACGCCTCGGCCACCCGCGACGTCGGCAAGCTGCTGCGCGAGCTGCAGACCCAGGACGTCGATGGCGTGGTACTCGACCTGCGCAACAACGGCGGCGGCTCGCTGACCGAGGCGATCGAGCTGACCGGCCTGTTCATCGACCAGGGCCCGGTGGTGCAGGTGCGCGAGTCCGGTGGCCGGGTCAGCGTGGAAGGCGACCGCGACGGCGGCGTGGCGTGGGATGGCCCGCTGGCGGTGCTGGTCAACCGTGGCTCGGCGTCGGCGTCGGAAATCTTCGCCGGCGCGATCCAGGACTACGGCCGCGGCCTGGTCATCGGCGAGACCACCTTCGGCAAGGGCACGGTGCAGAACCTGGTCGACCTCGACCGCTGGCCGGCCAACGAGGAGGAACGCTTCGGCCAGGTCAAGCTGACGATCGCCCAGTTCTTCCGCGTCAGTGGCGGCTCGACCCAGAACAAGGGCGTGGTGCCCGACATCAACTTCCCGGCGTCGGTCGATGCGACCGAGTACGGCGAGAGCACCTACGACAACGCGTTGCCGTGGACCAAGATCGCCGAGGTGCCGCACATCCGCTACGGCAACTTCGCCCCGCTCGTGCCGCAGCTCGAGGCGCTGCACAGCAAGCGGGTGGCCGACAACCGCGAGTTCCAGTGGTGGAAGGAAGATGTCGAGCGCTACCGCACCGAGGCGGCCGAGACCTCGATCTCGCTCAACGAGGCCGAGCGCCGCGCCGAGCGCGACGCCAACGAGGCGCGCCGCAAGGAGCGACAGGAAATCCGCAAGGAGCTGGGCCTCGCCCTCGACCCGCTGGCGGCCGCCCAGCTCGACGATGGCCTGACCGCCAACGAGCGCGACATCGTCGAGGACACTGCCCGCCAGAAGGCTGCCGAAGACCGTCCCGACCCGCTGCTGCGCGAGTCCGCCGCCATCCTCGCCGACGCTGTCTGGCTGCTGAGCAACGACGCGAAGCTGTCCGCGGCGGTGTTGCCGGGCTCGGCCAGCGCCGGGCACTGGGCGGACTGAAGTCCCGCCGGCATGGACACGCCACGGGCGCCCCAGGGCGCCCGTTTTCTATCCGCGTCGCGTCACCGCGTGCCGTCAACCGCGCGCCGTCAGTCGCGCGCTGTCAACCGCACTCCGGTAGGAGCGACGTAAGTCGCGAACCACTGACCCGTCGATCCCTGTCCGATTGGCTGCGCGGTCGCGACTTACGTCGCTCCTACGGCAATCGGGCAGCGCCGTTGCCTACGGCAATCGGGCAGCGCCGTTGCCGCGAGCGCTACGCCGCCCGCAGTGCCGTCGTCACCGGCAGCCGCGCCGCCCGCAGGGCCGGGAACAGGCCGCCGACCAGGCCGATGCCGAGCGCCCACTTCAGGCCGCTCCACAGTAGCTCGGGTGAGACCCGGAACGAGAACACCACCTGGCTGAAGTTGCTGCCCAGGGTGGACACGGTGTAGCCGTTGAACACCAGCCACGCCAGCGCAGCGCCGAGGATGCCGCCGAGCAGCGCGAGCAGCATCGTCTCCAGCATCACCGCCACCACCACCGGCAGGCCGCGGAAGCCGATCGCGCGCATCGTCGCGATCTCGCGCGCCCGTCCGGCGACCGCCGCGTACATCGTGTTGAGCGCGCCGAACACCGCGCCGATCGCCATGATCGCGCCGATCACCGTGCCGAGCACCTTGATCAGCTTGGTCAACCCTTCGGACTGCTTGGAGTAGTAGCTGCGCGTGGTCTCGATATCGAGCTTGAGCCGCGGGTCGGCCGCCATGGCCGCCTTGAGTGCCTGCATGCCGCCGCCGGCCAGGCGCGCGGTGATCGACTGGTACGCCGGGCGGTTGTAGGTGCTGGCGACGATCTCGGCATCGGCCCACAGCTCGGACTCGTGCGAGTCGCCGCTTTCGAAGCGGCCGACCACGGTCCACGTCTGGTTGCCGATCGTGATGGTGTTGCCGACGTCGAGTCCGCTGAGCTGCTGGTGCGCGCCGTCGCCGACGATCAGCTCGCGCAGGCCCGGTTCGAACCGGCGGCCCTCGACCAGCTGGACCTGCGGGCGGATCTCCCAGGCCTTTGGCCCGACGCCGCGCAACTGCGCATTGACGTCGCTGCCGTCGGATGCGCTGGGCAGGCTGATCACCTGCGACAGCTCCGGCGACAGCAGCGGCCGGCCGTCGCTGCCCTGGGCGATGCCCGGCAGCGAGGACACCAGCGGCACCTGGTCGCGGCTGATGACCGAGTTGGTCTCGGCCTGTGAACCGCCGCGCAGGATGATCGCGGTGTCGTCGTCGCCGGTGCGGTTGAGTGTCTCGGCAAAGCCCTCGCCCATCGCCAGCATTGCCACCAGCACGCCGACCACGCCGGCGATGCCGACGATGATCACCGACGAGGCACCCCATCGCTGCGGCAGGCTCGCGATGCCGACGCGCGTCGCCGCCAGCGCCAGGCGCCCGCTGCGGGTCAGCGCAAGCCACAGCCCCAGCAGCACCGCCACGGCCAGCACGCCCCACCAGGGCAGCATGATCCAGACCACCAGCCCGGCCGCGAGGGCGACCAGGACGCCGAGATTGCCGAGCCACTTTGCAGAACGCTTCATATCCGGATCCTCATCCTTGCGTGTCGCACTCAGCGCCCGGCCAGCGCATCGACGATGTTCAGGCGCATCGCGCGCAGTGCCGGCAGCAGCCCGACCACCAGCCCGATCGCCAGCATCAGGCCCAACCCGACGAGCCACGTCTGCGTCTGCACCGTTGGCAACTGCACGATGCCGCCGCTGGCCGCGCTAACCGCCGGCATCAGCGCGGCCGCGATCGCCAGCCCCAACAGCCCGCCCAGCAGCACCAGCAGCACCGACTCGGCCAGCACCAGCATCAGCACGCTGCGGCTGCTGAAGCCGATGGTCTTGAGCACGGCCAGCTCGGGAATCCGTTCACGCACCGCCTGCGCCATGGTGTTGCCGGTCAGCAGCAGCAGGGTGAAGAACACCGCGCCCATGATCGCGCTGACGATCAGGCCGATGTCGGCGAACTGCTTGATGAAGGCCTGGTTGAACGCCTGCTCGGTCTGGGTCTTGGTCTCGTGGTCGGAGTTGGCCGAGATCGCGTCGATCGCGCGCGCCACCTGCGAGGCCTGGTCGATGTCCGACAGCTTGACCATGTACCAGCCGATCTCGTCGGTGATGTAGTCGTTGGCCTCGTTGAAGTAGTCCCAGTGGAACATCAGCTGGTTCTCCTCGCCCTGGCGCTTGTCGTCGGCCAGCTCGAAGATGCCGCGCAGGGTGAAGCTCCAGTCGTTGCTGCCGTCCTTGGGGAAGATCGTCGCCTGCAGCGGAATGGTGTCGCCGACCTTCCAGCCGTGGCGCTCGGCCAGCGCCGCGCCGACGATCGCGCCGGTGCGGTCGGCCTTGAAGGCCTCCAGCTGGTCGGCCGGGATGGTGTACTCGGGGTACAGCTCGAAATAGTCCGGACCCACCGCGAAGTTGGGGAAGAAGTTCTTCGGGTCGCGGTAGATGCCGCCGAACCAGTTGGCGTAGACCACCTTCTCCACCCCCGGCACCGACGCGATCTGCGCGGTCAGCCGCGAGGGCAGGGTCTGGGTGATCGACAGGCGCGAGGCGACCACGAGGCGGTCGGCGCCGGCCACGCTGCCACCGGCATTGAAGGCGACCCGGACCGAGTCGAGCATGCCGAAAAGCAGGAACGCGGCGACCACCGACAACAGCGTCAGCAACGTGCGGGTCTTGCTGCGGAACAGCGCGGCCCAGATCAGGTGCAGGTATTTCATGTCCCGGCTCCTTCGGAAGCGGCGCGCATCAGTGCGCGGCGGCCAGCTCGCCTTCGACCAGGCTGCCCTTGTCGAGGTGGATGGTGCGGCGTGCGTGGTCGGCGGCCTTCGGGTCGTGGGTCACCATGACGATGGTCTTGCCGTGGTCCCGGTTGAGCGACTGCAGCAGCGCCAGGATCTCCTCGGCCGACTGCCGGTCGAGGTCACCGGTGGGCTCGTCGCAGATCAGCAGGGTCGGATCGGAGACGATCGCGCGGGCGATCGCAACGCGCTGCTGCTGGCCGCCGGAGAGTTCGTTGGGCCGGTGTTTGCCGCGCTCCTCCAGCCCGACCAGCTTCAGCGCGATCTCGGCGTTGCGCTTGCGCTGCGCGGCCGACAACCGGGTCAGCAGCAGGGGCAGCTCGACGTTCTTCTGCGCGTTGAGGGTCGGCATCAGGTTGTAGAACTGGAACACGAACCCGACGTGGTCGCTGCGCCAGTTGGAGAGCTGGCCCGAACCCATCGTGTCGATGCGCTGGCCGTTGATCTCGATCTCGCCGCCGCTGGGCGAGTCCAGCCCGCCGATGAGGTTGAGCAGGGTGGTCTTACCCGAACCCGACGGTCCCATCAGCGCGACGAAGTCGCCCTCGGGAATCTCCAGGTCGATGCCGTGCAGCACCTCGACCGTTTCCGGCCCGCGCTGGTAGCTCTTGGTGAGGTTGCGGATCGAGACCAGAGACATGGTGGCGTCCTTGTTTGGAGTGGGTGTCATGCCGTCGCGGCGCACGTGCCGGTGGCGGGAATGCGATCAGTCCGTGGCGGGTTGCGCCAGGCGCACGCGGGTGCCGTCCTGGAGGTCAGCGGCAGGTTCGAGCACGACCTTCTCTCCGCCGGCCAGCCCGGAGGTGACCTCGCGGTCGTCGCCGAGCGTTCGCCCGAGTTCAAGCGTGCGCTGCTCGACCGTGCCGCCTTCGTCGTCGGTGTCGACCACGACGAAGGCCACGTCGCTGCCGTCACGCTTCACAATCGCCGCGGCCGGCACCAGTACCCCGCGCGGCGCTTCCTCGGCCGACGCCGGCCGCGCGGTTTCCAGGAAGCTCACGCGCACGCCCATGTCGGGGACGATGCGCTCGTCCTTGGCATGCAGGGCGATGCGCACCTTGACCGTGGCCTTGCCGCGGTCGGCGGTGGGGATGATCGCGATGACCTCGCCGGGGATCTGCCAGTCGGGGTAGGCGTTGAGCGTGGCCTCGACCGGCATCTCCGGCTTGACCCGACCGATGTAGGACTCGCCGACGTCGACCTCGACCTCGAGCGAATCCATGTCGACGATCGTGCCGATGCCGGTGCGGGTGAAACCGCCGCCCGCCGACAGCGGGGAGATCATCTCGCCCGGCTGCGCGGCCTTGGCGATCACCACGCCGGCAAACGGCGCGCGCACGACGGTGTTGTCGACACTGTTGTCGGCGATCGCCAGCTGGTCGGCGGCGACCTCGACATTGCGACGCGCGGTGACCAGGTTCGCGCGCAGGGCGTCGCGCTCGGCCACGGTCTGGTCGTACTGNTGTCGGCGATCGCCAGCTGGTCGGCGGCGACCTCGACATTGCGACGCGCGGTGACCAGGTTCGCGCGCAGGGCGTCGCGCTCGGCCACGGTCTGGTCGTACTGCGCCTGCGACACCAGTTGCTGGGCGACCAGGCCCTGCAGCCGGCGCGCGCTGGCCTCGGCTTCCTCGAACCGGGCCTGGGCGCCGGCGACCTGGCTGCGGGCGGCCGACAGTTGCGCGGCGGCCAGGTCGCGACCGGCCACCGCATCGACCGGATCGAGCGTGGCCATCACCTCGCCGGCGGCAACCCGCTGGCCTTCCTCGATCAGCACCTCGCGCACCTTGCCGGTCACCTTGGCCGAGACGGTCGCCATCCGCCGCGCGACCACGTAGCCGGTCGCATCGAGCACGGACGCCGGTGCATTGCCGCTGCCGATCGCCACCACGGTGGCGGTGCGCACTTCCGGCCCGCCGCGACCGCCGAACACCAGCCAGCCGACCAGCACCGCCAGCAGCACCACCGCGGCAACGGCCGCGCCATACAGCAGGGCCCGTCGCGGCTCCCGGGGAGCGGGCGCATTGCGGTCGATCTTGAGTGCCTTGAGCAGGTCGGCCGAATCGTTCATGTGCATCCCTGACGTCACGAACCGTCGAGTGTGACCCCGTACCCGGGCCGATCCAACCTGCCAAAGGTCAGTAACGATGCCGGGACGATCGTCGCCATCTCAGCCCTCGGCCGTTGCGATCAGTGCCTGCAGCGCCGCCAGGTGGCGCTCCAGTGCCTTGCGTCCTTCGTCTGTAAGCCGGTACCAGGTCACCGGCTTGCGGTCGACGAAGTCGCGGCGCAGTTCGATGCAGCCGGCATCCTCCAGCTTGCGCAGCTGCGCACCGAGGTTGCCGTCGGTCAGTTCCAGCTGCTGCTTGAACCGGGCGAAGCTGATCTCGTCGTGGCGCGCGAGCAGCACGCCAATCGCGAGGCGCGCGCGGTGTTCGAAGACAGGATCAAGGCCGTCGAGCGCTTTCATCCCTGCGTGGCCGGCAGCCGGTCGCGGCGCCCGGCATGGCCCGCCCACGCCAGCGCCAGGCCGATCACGACGCCGGTCCCGGTCCAGGTGTAGGGCAGCGCGAACAGGTTCAGGACCACGAACGCGGCAAGCATCAGCAGCCCGCTCCACAGCAGCGGCCGCTCCAGGTGGACACCGGCGAACGCGTAGGCCAGCCCGGCCACCAGCAGGAAGTTGCCGACCGCGGTCTCGATCGGGCTGCCGCGCAGCACCGGCAGCCAGCACAGCAGGAAGCCCACGCCTGCCACCAGCCAGTGCAGCCCGTGGCGACGGCCACGCTCCCGGTCCATCGTGCCGTGGCGCCGGCTGTCGCGTGCCCCCAGCCACATGCTGGCGAGCCCGCCGCCGATGCCGCACACCACCCAGAACGGCGCGGCCAGGTGCGGCGCGAAGTCGGGCAGGGCGAAGCCGACGGCGACGATCACCGCCCACAGGAAGTAGATCGAGGGGACGCCGGCCGCGCGCTCGTGGCGGCGCACTGCGCTGGCAACGAAGGCCAGGTCCTGACGGAGGTTGTCGTTGGTGGTCATGGCAGTGGAGTCCGGGGAATGTGAATTGAAAAGTACTCTGAAAAATAGAGTTGTCAAGTAAGGGGGGTGGACTCGCGATCGTAGGGAGGCAAAAGCGGAAAGGGTTCCGGGACTGTAGGAGCGGCGTAAGCCGCGATCATTACCTGGCGCGGGACCCCGGCTTCCGATCGCGGCTTACGCCGCTCCTACAAGGGCGTGACCGGCGCGGCGGTACCGGGCATCAGCGCCCGGCGCGCGCCTGCAACATCGCGAACGCCGCGCGCAGCCCCTGCGCCTCGCCGCCGGCCGGG
>NZ_JBJXHK010000084.1:0-8370 GCF_046638635.1 Lysobacter zhanggongensis | reverse complement strand
GCGGGTATCCATCGCGCCAGCCTAGCGATGCGCGCCGGCGATGTCGCCGGGCGTGCGGTGCGCTGCACTAGACTTCGTCCGCCCTCACCGCGCCTGAGCCGATGAAACCGCCCGCCACGCCCCCCGCCCGCCCCGCCGCCCTGGTCGGCTGGCGCCTGCTCGCGCTGTTCTACGACCTGTGGCCGGTGCTGGCGGTGTGGATGGTCGCCGGTGCCGTGTTCGCGTTCGGCTACACCCTCGCAGGCCACGATCCGCACGAGAACATCGCCCCCTTCAGCCCGCTGCAGTTCGCGCTGTGGGGGGTGTGCTGGCTGCTCGCCGGCGCCTACGCCACGGTCAGCTGGCGCCGCGGCGGCCAGACCATCGGCATGCGGCCATGGCGGCTGCACTTGGCCGGGGCGGACGGTACGAGGCCGTCGTGGCGCGCGCTCTGGGTCCGCTATGCGGTGGGCACGGTGTCGCTGCTGGCGGCCGGGCTGGGGTTCTGGTGGGCGTGGATCGACCGCGATGGCCTGGCGTGGCATGACCGCGCCAGCGGGACGCGGCTGCGGCGGGCGCCGAAGGCTGGGCGGTAGCCCGGGCGGGCCGGAACGGGCAATCCCCAGGCGTCGGCTCGGGATGCTTCGGATAGGAGCGACGTAAGTCGCGATGCGTAGGNGAACGGGCAATCCCCAGGCGTCGGCTCGGGATGCTTCGGATAGGAGCGACGTAAGTCGCGATGCGTAGGTCCCGGAATCTCGGCGGGTCGCGACTTACGTCGCTCCTACATCGTCGGGGGTTGTAGGAGCGGCTTCAGCCGCGATCCGGCAAACAATGCGGGCGAACCATCCCACGATCGCGGCTGAAGCCGCTCCTGCGACCGCGCCGGCGCGCGGCGATCAGCCGGAGCGCTTGCGGAACAGGAATACCGACACCGCCACCATCACGACGGTCGGCAATGCATAGGCAAGCCGGAAGTCGAAGTTGAACGCGCTGGCCATTTTCACGAACTGCGTCTGCAGCAGCCAGAAGCCGAGCGCGAACACAATGCCGATGAACAGCCGTTTGCCCAGGCCACCGCTGCGCAGGCTGCCGAACGCGAACGGGATCGCGGCCAGGCACAACGCGAGCACGTTGAGCGGGTAGAACCAGCGCCCCCAGTAGTGCTCCTCGTACTCGCCGGCGTCCAGCCCGTTGCGACGCCGATACTGGATCGCGCTGCGCAGCTCGGTCGCGCTCAGGTAGCGCGGCCGGTCGACATCGGCGCTCAGCGCGGTGGCGTCCAGCTGCGACTCCCAGCGCTCCTCGGCGACCGTCTCGCGCGATACCGAGTCCTCGGCGAACGTCGTCCGGGTCACGTCGCGCAGCAACCAGCCGCCCGGCCGGTGCTCGGCGACGGCGACGCGCGCCAGCGACTGCAGTCGGCCGTCGTCCTCGAACTCGTACAGCCGCACGTCGTGCAGTTCCAGCCAGCGGTCGTTGCCATCGACGCGCTCCTCGCCGCCCTCGGCATTGAGGATGACGTCGCCCTCGCGGGCCCACACACCCGAGTACTGAGCCACGATCAGGTCGTCGGACCGCGACGACGCCTTCAGCGCGTCGGCCCGGCGCTGGCCCCACGGGCCGAGCGTCTCGCCGTTGACCACCATCAGCGCGGTCAGCAGGGTCAGGGCTGCCACGACGGTCAAGGTCAGGCGCCGGCGCGACAGGCCGATCGCCCGCAGCGCGGTCAGCTCGGAAGTGGCCGCCAGTTGCCCGAGCGCCATCAAAGAGCCGATCACCGCCGCGGTCGGGAACAGGTAATGCCCACGCCGCGGCACCGTATAGAGCGTATGGACTATGGCTTCCATCGCCCCGTAGCGGCCGTCGCCGATGTCGCCGAACTCGCCGACCAGTGCCAGCATCACGTCCAGGCCGAGCAGCACCGCCCACGTCAGCACCACCGTGGCCAGCACGACCTTGCCCAGGTAGAGGTCGTGGATCTTCGGGAACGGCATCATCGCGCGGCCCCCGCGGTGGCCGGGCGGCGGCCGCGCAACGGCCGGCGCATCCTGCCGTCGGTGAAGTACAGCCACAGCGCGAACACCAGCAGCGGAAGCACCAGCCACCACAGGCCCAGCGCCGGCGCGATCCGTCCGGTCTCCAGCCAGTCACGCCCCATCAGCGCCATCTGGATACCCACCAGGTAGGCCAGGAAACCCATCATCACGCGCCCGTAGCGGGCCTGCCGCGGCGTGCTGCGGGCCAGCGGCACCGCCATCAGGCCGAACGCCAGGGTCAGGAACGGCGGCGCGAGCCGGAAATGCAGCTGCGCCTTCGCCTCCGGCCGCGGGTCGCCCAGCAACCGGGTGGTCGGCATCATTTCGGGGTCGTTGGGGTCGTAGCGCTCCTCGCCGGCCGGCAGGCGCACCTCGTTGGTGGCGTAGCGCATCAGGCGGTAGTCCAGCCCGTCATCGGCCGGACCCTCGACCTGGAATCCGTCCGCCAGCTCCAGGTAGCGCTCGCCCTCGGCATCGACGCTGAGGGCGCCGGCGTTGGCCGTGGTCACGTCGAGCCGGTCGTCCGAGCGACGGTAGATGAACACCCGGCGGAACTGGCTGCCGTCGGCCGACATCGCGCCCACGTAGACCACGCCGCCACCGGGGAGCTCGGTGAAACTGCCCGGCTCAAGCCCGGACACCACGAGGTTGCGGTTGGCCTCGTTGATCATCTTCCGCGAGATCCCCTCGGCCATCGGCCCCAGCCACAGCGAGCACGCGCCGACCACCAGCACCACCGGCACCACCAGCATCAGCACCGGCTTGAGCAGGCGTGTCGGGCCGACGCCGCTGGCGGCGATCACCGGCATCTCCGAGTCGCGGTACAACCGGCCGACGCCGAGCATCATCCCCAGCATCAGGGCCAGCGGCAGGATCAGCGGCAGCCAGTTCAGCAGAACCAGGCCGAGCTGCGACAGCATCAGGCCCGCCGGCAGCCGGCCGGAGGCGATGTCCTTGAGCACGTCGGTGATCACGCCCCCGACGCTGACGATCAGCAGCACCACCAGCGCGGCGAAGGTCGATTGGGCGAATTCGCTGAGCAGGTATCGGTCGAGCTTGAGCATCGGCGGCCTGGGGTCGGGGGGGCACGAAGGCCCACGGTGGACGGGGGTGGTTCTAGACAGCGTGTTCTGCAGGGTGCCGGGGCCAGGCGCCGGGCGGCGTCGACCCCGGCGGAATTCGGAAACCGGGAGGGGTTGCTTTAGACTCGTGGCCTTGTCCGGACGCGGCCAGCGGCACTGTGCCACGTCACGACGATGCCCCGGCGGGTCCGTCCGTCGCCCCGACCTCGGGGCGCCGCGCGGCGGCATTGTCGCTTGGTTTGCCGGTTTTCGCTGGCGTGCATCGCGTTGGGCGTCGGACATTCCTCCCACTTCCCCCCGGAATCTGTTTCATGGCACTCGAATTCGAACTGAACCGCAACGACGCCGCCACCACCGAGGCGGACTGCATCGTCGTCGGCGCGTTCTCCGACAACACCCTCACCGCGACCGGCCAAGCGCTGGATCGCGCCAGCGGCGGCCGCATCGGCAAGCTGCTCGAGCGGGGGGACGTCGGCGGCAAGACCGGCCGGACCGCCCTGCTGCACGACCTGGACGGCGTGACCGCGCCCCGCGTGCTGGTGGTCGGGCTGGGCGAGGCGGGCAAGTTCGGTGTCGCCCAGTACCTCAAGGCCGTCGGTGACGCCGCCCGCGCGCTCAAGACGGGTCCGGTCGGGCATGCGCTGCTGACCCTCACCGAGGTCGCGGTGGCCGGCCGCGACGCCGCCTGGGCGATCCGCCAGGCCGTCATCACCGCCGACCACGCCAGTTACCGCTACACCGCCACGCTGGGCGACAAGAGCCGCAAGAAGGCCGAGGAACCCGGCCTGCGCAAGCTGTCGGTGCAGGCCAGCGGCGACGGCGCCGAGGCCGCGCTGGCGCAGGGCCAGGCGATTGCCGCGGGCGTCCAGTTCGCCCGCGAGCTCGGCAACCTGCCGCCCAACATCTGCAACCCGGGTTACCTGGCCGCGCAGGCGCAGGAGTTCGCCGGCCGCTTCGACAACACCAGCTGTGAAGTGCTCGACGTCGCCGCGATGGAGAAGCTCGGCATGGGCGCGCTGCTCGCGGTCGGTCGCGGCTCGGCCAATCCGCCCCGGCTGATCGCGCTGAAGTACAACGGTGCCGCCGAGGGCGAGCGCCCGTACGTGCTGGTCGGCAAGGGCATCACCTTCGACACCGGCGGCATCAACCTGAAGACCCAGGGCGGGATCGAGGAGATGAAGTTCGACATGTGCGGTGCCGCCACCGTGATGGGCACGTTCGTGTCGGCGGTCGGCATGAAGCTGCCGCTCAACCTGGTGGTGGTGGTGCCGGCGGTCGAGAACATGCCCGACGCCGATGCGTACCGCCCGTCCGACGTGCTCACCAGCATGTCCGGCCAGACCATCGAAGTGGGCAATACCGACGCCGAGGGCCGCCTGATCCTGTGCGACGCGCTGACCTGGTCGCAGAAGTTCAAGCCCGCCGCGCTGGTCGACGTCGCCACCCTCACCGGTGCCTGCATGGTCGCGCTGGGCAAGTACGCCTCGGGCCTGATGAGCAAGGACGACGACCTGGCCGACGAACTGCTGGCCGCCGGCGAGGAGGTGTTCGACCGCGCCTGGCGCCTGCCGCTGTGGGACGAGTACCAGAGCATGATCGAGTCCACCTACGCCGACATCTACAACGTCGGCGGCCGCTGGGGCGGCGCGATCACCGCCGGCTGCTTCCTGTCGCGCTTCACCGAGGGCCAGCGCTGGGCGCACCTGGACATCGCCGGCAGCGGCAGCGACGAGGGCAAGCGTGGCATGGCCACCGGCCGCCCGGTCGGTTTGCTGAGCCAGTGGCTGCTGGACCGGTCGGCGAAGTAAGCCGCCGGTCCCCCATGCAGGCCGATTTCTACCTGGTCAAGAAGGAGCGGTTCCGCGAGGAGCCGCTCCTGCTCGTATGCGAGCTGGCCAAGAAGGCCCACGCGCGCGGCCTGCCGATGCTGGTGCTGGCGCGCGACGCCGCCCAGGCCGAGCGGCTGGACGACCTGCTGTGGTCGTTCGAACCGGACGCCTTCATCCCGCACCAGATCGCCGGTGAGGACGTGGAGGAGGAAGAGGCCGACGTGCTGATCGCCCCGCCCGAGGTCGACGCCCCGTTGCGCGCGCTCGTGCTCAACCTGCGCGACGCGGCGGTGGAAGGCACGTTCCAGCGCGTGCTCGAGGTGGTGCCGGCCGACGACTCCGCCCGCGAGCCGCTGCGCGAGCGCTGGAAGCAGTACAAGGCGCGCGGCTTCGAGCTCAAAGCGCACGACATGTGACCGACCGGCGGCCCGGCCGCCGACCCAAGGCAAGACCATGACCGACACCCTCGCTCCGTCCTACGACCCCACCGAGTTCGAAACCCGCCTGTACCAGCAGTGGGAGTCCAGCGGCGTGTTCAAGCCCAGCGGCAAGGGTGAGCCATACACGGTGCTGCTGCCGCCGCCCAACGTCACCGGCACCCTGCACATGGGCCACGCGTTCCAGCACACGCTGATGGACGCGCTGGTGCGCTACCACCGCATGCGCGGCTTCGACACCCTGTGGCAGATGGGCAGCGACCACGCCGGCATCGCCACCGAGATGGTGGTCGCGCGCAACCTCGCGCTGGAAGGCAACGGCGAAACCCGCGATTCGCTCGGCCGCGAGGGCTTCATCGGCAAGGTGTGGGACTGGAAGCGGCACTCCGGCGACACCATCGAGCGCCAGATGCGCCGGCTCGGCACCTCCGGCGACTGGTCGCGCAGCGTGTTCACGATGGACCCGATGGCCGCCGAGGCGGTGGTCGAGGCGTTCGTCCGCCTGCACGAGCAGGGCTTGATCTATCGGGGTCAAAGGCTGGTCAACTGGGACCCGGTGCTGAAGACCGCGATCTCCGACCTCGAAGTGGTCAACGAGGAGGAGGACGGCTTCCTGTGGTCGATCCGCTATCCGCTCAGCGACGGCAGCGGCTCGCTGGTGGTCGCGACCACGCGTCCGGAGACGATGCTCGGCGACAGCGCGGTGATGGTGCACCCCGACGACGAGCGCTACGCATCGCTGGTCGGCAGGACGGTGACCCTGCCCCTGACTGGCCGCGAGATCCCGGTCATCGCCGACGCCTACGTCGACCGCGAGTTCGGCACCGGCGTGGTCAAGGTGACCCCGGCGCACGACTTCAACGACTACCAGGTCGGCCAGCGCCACGCGCTGCCACTGATCAACATCTTCACCCCCGACGCGACCGTCAACGACGTCGCCCCGGAGCAGTACCGCGGGCTGGACCGCTACGAAGCGCGCAAGGCGGTGCTCGCCGACCTGGAGGCGCAGGACCTGCTGGTCGAAACGAAAGCGCACAAGCTGCAGGTCCCGCGCGGCGACCGCACCGGCCAGGCGATCGAGCCGTACCTGACCGACCAGTGGTTCGTGAAGATGGACGGGCTGGCCAAGCGCGGCATGGAACTGGTCGAGTGCGGCGACGTCCGGTTCGTCCCGGCCAACTGGATCAACACCTACCGCCACTGGATGGAGAACATCCAGGACTGGTGCATCAGCCGGCAGCTGTGGTGGGGCCATCGGATCCCGGCGTGGTACGACGAGGCCGGGCGCATCTACGTCGGCCGCGACGAAGCCGAGGTCCGCGCCAAGCACGCGCTCGGCGCCGACGTCTCGCTGTCGCGGGACAACGACGTGCTGGAGACCTGGTTCAGTGCGCAGCTGTGGCCGTTCAGCACGATGGGCTGGCCGAACCCGGAACGGATGGCCGAGCGCGGCTTCGACCGGTTCGTGCCGTCTTCGGTGCTGGTGACCGGGTTCGACATCATCTTCTTCTGGGTCGCACGGATGATCATGGCGACCGACCACTTCACCGGGCAGGTGCCGTTCCGCGACGTCTACATCACCGGGTTGGTGCGCGACTCCCACGGACAGAAGATGTCCAAGTCCAAGGGCAACGTGCTCGACCCGCTGGACCTGATCGACGGCATCTCGGCCGACGCGCTGGTCGCCAAGCGCACCACCGGGCTGATGAACCCGAAGACCGCACCGAAGATCGAGAAGGCCACGCGCAGGGAATTCCCCGAGGGCATCCCGGCGTTCGGCGCCGATGCGCTGCGCTTCACGATGGCCGCGCTGGCCGGCCCCGGCCGCGACATCAAGTTCGACCTCGGCCGCGCCGAGGGCTACAAGAACTTCTGCAACAAGCTGTGGAACGCGACCCGCTTCGTGCTGATGAACACCGAAGGCGCGCGCTTCGACGGCCTGCCGCAGCCGGTGACCGACGCGGAGCGCTGGATCCTCGCGCGGCTGGACGCGACCGCCGCGGAAGCCGCGCAGCACTTCGCCGCGTACCGCTTCGACCTGCTGGCGCAGTCGCTGTACGAGTTCGCCTGGAACGACTTCTGCGACTGGTTCGTCGAGCTGGCCAAGCCGGCGCTCAACGGCGGTGACGAAGCGGCGGCGTCGAGCACGCGCCACACCCTGCTGCACGTCCTCGAGCGCCTGCTGTCGCTGCTGCACCCACTGGTGCCGTTCGTGACCGAGGCGCTGTGGCAGCAGGTCGCGCCACGGCTGGGCATCGACGGCGACACCATCATGCTGCGGCCGTACCCGCAGGGCGGCGACATCGACGACGCCGGCCACGCGGACGCCGGTGCAGACGTCGAATGGCTCAAGGCGATGGTCACCGCGCTGCGCCGCGTGCGCAGCGAGCTCAACGTCGCGCCCGCGCGGCAGGTCACGCTGCTGCTGGCCGACGCCAGCGCGCGCGACCGCGCCCTCACCGGCCGCTTCGAGACATCGCTCCGTTTCCTCACCCGGCTGGAGCGGATCGACTTCATCGACGACGCCGCCAGCGCACCGGCAGCGGCGGCCGCGGTGGTCGGCGAGCTCAAGCTGCTGGTCCCGCTGGAAGGCCTGGTCGACCTGGGGGCCGAGCGCACCCGTCTGGACAAGGAACTGAAGAAGGTCGACGGGGAGATCGCCAAGTCACAGGGCAAGCTCGCCAGCGACACCTTCGTCAGCAATGCGCCGGCGGCAGTGGTCGAGCAGGAGCGCAAGCGCCTGGCCGACTGGAACCTGCAGCGCGAGGCGCTGGCCGCCCAGCGGGCCAAGCTGGGCTGATCGCTACCCCTCCGGCAGCAACTCCAGCGCCATCACCACCGCGTCCTCGCGACCGTTGCGGGCCGGGTAATAGCGCGGGCGCCGGCCGATCTCGTTGAACCCCTCGGTCTCGTACAGCGCGATCGCGCCCGGGTTGCTCGGGCGCACTTCCAGGAACACACGCTCGGCGCGGCGCGCGCGCGCCAGCCGCAGCAGCGCGCGCAG
>NZ_JBJXHK010000083.1:0-8517 GCF_046638635.1 Lysobacter zhanggongensis | reverse complement strand
GCGCCGGGGCCGCTGCAGGCGACGCTGGTGCTGCGCGGCGACACCGCGCCGCAGGCGGTCAAAGGGCTGGGCGAGGTCGTGACCGCACCGGACATCGGTCCGCCGGGCTGGCAGTTGCGCGCGGATGCCGAAGCGCTGGATATCGGCCTGCTCGCCGACCCGGGTGCGACGCCGAGCGAAGCCCCGATGGCGCTGCAGCTGCGCGCCGACGGCGTCGGTGGCCGCGCCACCATCAGTGGCGTGGTCCGCCAGGGCACGTTCGAGGCGCGCGTGCTGGAGTCGCGCGTGCAGGTCGAGGACCAGGTCCTGCAGCTCGATCCGCTGCACCTGCAGGTGTTCGACGGCGACCTGCGGGTGCGCGGCCGCGCAGACTTCAACAATCCCGCCGACGCCACGTTCCGCTTCGNCGCGCGTGCTGGAGTCGCGCGTGCAGGTCGAGGACCAGGTCCTGCAGCTCGATCCGCTGCACCTGCAGGTGTTCGACGGCGACCTGCGGGTGCGCGGCCGCGCAGACTTCAACAATCCCGCCGACGCCACGTTCCGCTTCGCCGCCAACGCGCGCGACCTGCGCTGGGGTGGCACGGCCGCCACCGGTGCACCGCCGTCGCCGGTGATCGAGGCCGACGGCGACTTCGGCCTGGCCGGCACGCTGCAGGCGTGGGCGCTGGTGGGCCGCGCCACGCTGCAACGGGCCGGCGAGCAGGCGACGCTGCAGCTGGACGGCCGCGGCAACAGCGAGCGCATGCGGCTGCAGTCGCTCGCCGTGGCGATGCCGACCGGCATGCTCGACGCGACCGGCACCGTCGGCTGGGCGCCGTCGCTGGCGTGGGACGTCGATGCGCGACTGGCCGGCTTCGACCCCGGCTATTTCGCCAGCGGCTGGGATGGCGCGGTCAACGGCGATATCGCGACCACCGGACGCACCCGCGCCGACGGCGGCCTGGACGTCGCGGTCGACGTACCCGATCTCGGCGGCCGACTGCGCGGGCGCGCACTCGACGGTCGCGGCCAGTTCGCGATGCATGGCGCGGCGCCGGCCGGGGGCACGACCCGCTACGAGGGCGAGCTTGCGCTGGCGTTGGGCGGCAGCCGGATCGAGGCGCAGGGTGAGGTCGGCGACCGGCTCGACATCGATGCGCGGTTCGCGCCGCTGCAACTGGCCGACCTGCTGCCCGACGGTGCCGGCATCCTGCGCGGCGAGGTCCACCTGGACGGCCCGCGCACCGCCCCCGATGTCCGCGCGCGGCTGGACGGATCCGGCCTGCGCTATGGCGACTGGACGGCCGCGTCGCTGCAGGTGGACGGGCAACTGCCGTGGACGGGCGGCGGTGGTGTGCTCGACATCGACGCGACCGGGCTCGACCTGGGCATCGCGCTCGACCGCCTGCAGGTGGATGCGCGCGGTGCGGTGGAGGACCTGCAACTGCAGGCCAACGCGAGCGGCGACATCGGCACCCTGGCACTGGCCGGCGACCTCGCCCGCAGCGGCGCGCGCTGGGCCGGTACGCTGGCCTCGCTACAGCTGCAACCGGCCCGTGGCGCCAGCTGGCAGTTGCGCGCGCCCGCCGCGTACGGCTGGAGCACCGCCGGCGGCGCGCTCGCGGCGCGGCTGGACGACGCCTGCCTGGCATCCAGCGCGGGCGGCGCGCTCTGCGTCGACGCCGACTGGCCACGCAACGGGCTGGCGGTGACCGGCCAGGGACTGCCGCTGTCGCTGGTGGCCGGCTACCTGCCCGAGCCGGAAGCCGGGCGCCCGTGGGTGTTGAGCGGCGAACTCGCGCTCGACGCGCAACTGCGCCCGGTCGGCAATGGCTGGAGCGGGCAGGCGCGGCTGTCGTCGGCCCGCGGCGGGCTCCGCACCAGCGAGCGCGCCCGTACCGAGCTGGTCCGTTACGACGACCTGCTACTCACCGCCAACTTCCGGCCCCAGGGCATCGAGGCCGAACTGGGCGCCGTGCTCAACGACGATGGCCGAATCGACGCGCGGCTGGCCACCGGCTGGGATGCCTACTCGCCGCTCGACGGCCGGCTTTCGCTCGACACCGACGAGCTGACCTGGCTGGAGCTGTTCTCGCCCGACATCGTCGAACCGACCGGCCGGCTCGAGGCGCGGCTGTCGCTCGGTGGCACCCGCGACACGCCGAGGCTGGGCGGGCAGGCGCAGCTGGCCGGTTTCAGCACCGAGGTCCCGGCGCTGGCGATCACCCTGCACAACGGCACGCTGCGCCTGGACGCGGCGCCCGATGGCAGCGCGCGCATCGCCGGCAGCGTGCGGTCGTCGTCGGCCGCCGGCAATCCGGACAGCGGCGTGCTGCACATCGACGGCACGCTCGACTGGCAGGGCGGCGACGCACCGCTGCAACTCGACCTGCGCGGCACCGACGTGCTGGTGTCCGACACCCGCGAGCTGCGCGCGATCGCCAGCCCCGACCTGCGCGTCAGCTACCGCGCCGGGCAGGCACTGGAACTCACCGGGGAGGTCGTCGTGCCCGAGGCGCGGATCGACCTGGAGGGCCTCGACCAGGGCGTGTCGGCGTCGCCGGACGTGGTCGTGCTGGACCCGCTCGACCCGGAGGCGGAACCCGGCGCGCCGCTGGCGATGGACCTGCTGGTGATCCTCGGCGAGGACGTGCGGATCGACGGCTTCGGGCTGGAGGGCGGGCTCGACGGGCGGGTGCGGATCCTCGCGCGGCCGGGCCGGCAGATGCTCGCCCGCGGCAGCCTCGACGTCAGCGGCGAGTACACCGCCTACGGCCAGGACCTGCGGATCACCCGCGGCCGCCTGAACTGGTCCGACGACCCGATTGCCGACCCGTTCATCAACCTGCGCGCCGAGCGCGTGGTCGGCGAGGTCACCGCGGGCGTGGATGTCGGTGGCCGCGCCAGCGCGCCCGAGGCGGAGGTCTGGGCCAACCCGGCCACCTCCCAGTCCGAGGCGTTGGCCTACCTGACCCTGGGCCGTCCGCTGTCGAGCCTGACCGGCAGCGAGCGCGGCGACGTCAACGCCGCCAGTGCCGCGCTCACTGCCGGCGGCAGCTTGCTGGCCTCGCAACTGGGCGCACGGATCGGCCTCGACGACGCCGGGGTGATGCAGAGCCGCGCGCTTGGCGGCAGCGTGTTCGGCATCGGCAAGCAGCTGTCACCGCGGCTGTATGTCAGCTACGGCGTATCGCTGCTCGGCACCGGCCAGGTGCTGGTGCTGAAGTACCTGCTGGGCCGCGGGTTCGACATCGAGATCGAATCGAGCACGCTGGAGAACCGCGGCTCGCTCAACTGGCGGCGCGAAAAGTAGCCCGGCTGCGCGAGGGCCTCAATGCCCCGCCCCGCGCGGACGCATGACCCGCGGCGGAGGCGCCGTGGCGGTCACCCGCGCGGTCCGCCCATCGCCGGCAGGATCACGCCGTTGATGTAGCCCGAGCACACCGGCGATGCGAGGAACACGTAGGCCGGCGACATTTCCTCGGGCTGCGCGGGGCGACGCATGTCGCTGTCCTTGCCGAACTTCGCGACCTTCTCCGCCGGGCGGTCGGCCGGGTTGAGCGGCGTCCACACCGGACCCGGCGCGACCGCGTTGACCCGGATGCCGCGGTCGAGAAGGTTGGCCGCCAGCGACATCGTGAACGCGTGGATCGCACCCTTGCTCGCCGAGTAGTCGAGCAGCTGCGCGCTGCCGAAGATGGCGACCTCCGAGCCGGTGTTGATGATGCTGCCGCCCTCGCCCATGTGCGGCAGCGCCGCGCGCACCATCCGGAAGTAGCCGCCGATGTTGGTCCGAAGGGTCTCGTCCCACTGCGCGTCGCCGATGTCCTCGGGCCGCGCGGCGTGCTGCTGGAACGCGGCGTTGTTGACCAGCACGTCGAGCCGGCCGAACGCCTTGACCGTCTGTTTGACGGCCTTCTCGCAGAAGCGGGTGTCCTTGACGTCGCCGGCGATGACGATGCAGCGCGCGCCCTCCGCTTCCACCGCCTGGCGCGTGGCCTCGGCGTCCTCGTGCTCGGACAGGTGGAGCACCGCGACGTCGCAGCCCTCGCGCGCAAACAGCACCGCCACCGCACGGCCGATGCCGGAATCGGCGCCGGTGACGATGGCGGCCATGCCATCGAGCTTGCCACTGCCCTTGTAGTCGGGTGCGAGGTAGCGCGGCTGCAACTCGAGCTCGTGCTCGTTGCCGGGCTTTTCCAGGTGCTGGGCCGGCATCGGGTTGGCCGGCTGCCGACGCGCGCCTGCCTGCACCGGCTGCTTCTTGGCCTTGCCGCCCGACGCGCCGGACTTCGCCTTGGCCTTCGCCTCGGCGTTGTCCTGGATCTTGCGTTGTTTGCGCGCGGTGGATTCGCCCTGGCTGGCGGAGCCGCTGCTCTTGGCCGCGGTGCTCTTGCTGGCGGCGCCCTTGCGGACGGGCGGTGTGGACTTGCGGGTTGCCATGGTTGCCTCGCCTTGTCGTTGGCGCGGCAGGCGCCGCGCGTCGGGGCGAGTCAACCAACCCAACCGTTCTGCAGGCGTGACCGCGACGCAATGGCAGCGTGATGCAGCCCTGCGTCGAGGGATGCGCGACGAAGTGGCGAGTGCTCAGCCAGCCAAGCGGATACGCGCACCGTGTAGCCGCGGCGCACCGTTGACCACGTCGGTCCAGACCACGTGAAGCGTACCGTCCGCCCCCATCGCCAGTTGCGCGAACCCGGTGCCGCGACCACGGCCCTGCAGTCGGGCGAGTTCGAACCGTTGCCACTCCTCCGACAGGTCGGGCGCGAGCCGGGCAAGCTGCAGCGACTGGCCGCTGCCATCCTCGCGCGTCCACAGCGCCCAGGCCGAACCGCCCGCGAGCACGACATCGACGCGGCCCTGCACGTGCGCGCCGCGGTCGAGCTCCAGCGGGGCACTGAAGTGGTCGCCGGCATCGTCGGAGCGTGCAAGCCGCAACGACGGCTCATCATTCGCAGCGGTGTACCAGCCAACCAGCACCGCGTCGCCGACGGCGTCGACCGCCGGGCCGTTGACCGGGCAGGCGGGCATCGTCCAGCCGTCGGCATGGACCGGCGCGGGCTCGGTCCAACGGCCGTCCTGGAAGCGCGTGGCGGCGATGTCGCGGATCTCCGCCGCGCTGCGGTCGCGATAGACCAGCAGGGGGCCGTGCGCGGTGACCGCGGTGTCGGTCTGGCAACAGTCGCAGGTCATGGCATCGATGCGGGTCTCGCCGCTGCGCGCCAGTACCGGATCGAACACCGCGGTGCGCAGCGTCATCGCCGCCGCATCGGCCGGTGCATGTCCGGCGGGTCCATCATGGCCACCGTCGTGACTGTCGTGGCTGGCGCCGGCGGTTTCGCGCCCGTCCAGCCAGGCGATCCCGAGCCGGTCGCGGCCGGCGGGCCACAGGGAAACAAAGCCGTGCTCGGTCGGGGTGCCATCGTCGTTGACCAGCACCGGCGCCGACCAGCTTGCGCCCCCGTCGGCCGAGCGCACCAGCGCGACGTCGTAGGCGTAGGTCGATGCGGCCGACTTCTGCAGCCAGTGCGCCCACACGGCGCCATCGGCGGTGGCCAGGATGTGCGGGGTGTCGGCCCAGTTGACGAACCAGTCGTCGCCGCGCGCGATCGCGTGCGGTGCGCTCCACTGGCCGTCGCGATGGCGGGCGAACGACAGCACGTGGCCGTCCTCATCGGGGCTGATCCAGGACAGGAGCAGGTCGCCGTCCGGTGTCGCGACCAGGTCCGGCTGGGCCGCATCGCCCTGCACTGGGAGAGACCACCGCTCGGGAGACCACGGCTCGATCGCCGCGTCCGCTGGCCGGGCAGGGGTGTCGGCAGCGGTCGTCGATGGTTGCTCGGTGGCCGGCTGGCAGGCCATCAGCGTGGTGGTCAGCAGGAAGGCAGTCGCGGCAGTGATTCGCATGGCCGCAGCCTAGCGCGGAGTCGACCGCGGGTGCGCGGCCTACGCGACGCGCTCGCGCCGCTGCCGTGCCAGGTGGACCAGCAGCAGCGAGATCGCCGCGGGCGTCATCCCCGGGATGCGCTGGGCCTGGCCGATGGTCTGCGGGCGCACGCGCTCGAGCTTGCCGGCGACCTCGGCCGACAGCCCGCGGACCACGGCGAAGTCGAAACCGGCGGGGATCGCGGTGTCCTCGTGGCGGCGCTGGCGCTCGATCTCGCCGCGTTGGCGGTCCAGGTAGCCGGCGTACTTGACCCCGATTTCCACCTGCTCGGCGACCGCCGGGTCGGCCACCGCCGGCTGCAGCGAAGGCAACGTCAGCAGCCGGGCGTAGTCCAGTTCGGGCCGCTTGAGGAGGTCGATCGCGCGGGTTTCGCGGCTGACCTCGACGCCCAGCTGCTGGGTGAGCTCACGGGCCAGCGGGTTGTTGGGCGCCGCCCAGACCGCGCCGAGCCGGGCCTGCTCGGCCTCGATCGCCTCGCGCTTGGCCTCGAACGCCGACCAGCGCGCATCGTCGACCAGGCCAAAGCCGCGCCCGACCGGCGTAAGGCGCAGGTCGGCATTGTCCTCGCGCAGCTGCAGGCGGTATTCGGCGCGGCTGGTGAACATCCGGTACGGCTCGGTGGTGCCGTGGGTGACCAGGTCGTCGACCAGCACACCGAGGTAGGCCTCGTCGCGACGCGGGCTCCAGCCGTCGGCACCGCGCACCTGCCGGGCCGCGTTGAGGCCGGCCAGCAGACCCTGTGCGGCGGCCTCCTCGTAACCGGTGGTGCCATTGATCTGCCCGGCGAAGAACAGGCCTTCGACCGCCTTTGTTTCCAGCGTGGCCTTGAGACCGCGCGGGTCGAAGTAGTCGTACTCGATCGCGTACCCGGGCCGGGTGACGTGGGCGTTGCCGAAGCCACGGATGCTGCGCACCAGCTCCAGCTGCACGTCGAACGGCAACGAGGTGGAGATGCCGTTGGGGTAGATCTCGGCGACCCCCAGGCCCTCGGGCTCGACGAAGATCTGGTGGCTGGCCTTCTCGGCGAAGCGCACCACCTTGTCCTCGATCGACGGGCAGTAGCGCGGGCCGACACCCTCGATCTGGCCGGTGTACAGCGGGCTGCGGTCGAGCGCGGCGCGGATGATTTCGTGGGTGCGTTCGCTGGTGTGGGTGATCCAGCACGAGACCTGCGCCGGGTGGTCGGCATGCGAGCCCATGAACGAGAACACCGGCCGCGGGTCGTCGCCCGGCTGCTCGTCCATCACCGTGTAGTCGAGGCTGCGCCCGTCGATCCGCGGCGGCGTCCCGGTCTTGAGCCGGTCCACGACGAAGGGGCCCTCGCGCAACCGCTGGGCGAGGGTGGTGGCCGGCGGCTCACCGGCGCGGCCGGCGGCATGGGTGGCCTGGCCGACGTGGATCCGGCCTGCCAGGAAGGTGCCGGCCGTCAACACCACCGCCGGCGCGTGGAAGCGCAGGCCGGTCTGGGTCAGCACGCCTCCGACCCGGCCATTGGCGAACTCGATGTCGTCCACTGCCGCCTGGAACGCGGTCAGCCCCGGCTGGGCCTCGACCGTGCGCCGGATGAAACCGCGGTAGAGGTTACGGTCGGCCTGGCAGCGGGTCGCGCGCACGGCCGGGCCCTTGCTGGCGTTGAGGCGGCGCCACTGGATGCCGGCGGCGTCGGCCGCGCGCGCCATGACGCCGCCCAGCGCATCGATCTCCCGGACAAGGTGGCCCTTGCCGATGCCCCCGATCGCCGGGTTGCAGCTCATCGCGCCTATCGTTTCGATGGCGTGGGTCAGCAGCAGCGTGCGCGCGCCGGCCCGGGCCGAGGCGAGCGCCGCCTCGGTGCCGGCATGGCCGCCGCCGACCACGATCACGTCGTATTGGTAAAAGCTGGTGCTCATCGTATGTCCGGACCCTGGCCGTGGGCGGCGGGGCGTGGTTGCGAATTCTACGGCCGCTGCCCGGTCGGGCTGCGTCGCTGACCACGGGATTCACAATCGGTGTTAACCCCGCGTCAACCTTGGCACGCTTCGTGCGTTCCCATTCCTGCACCCAGCGGGGCAGGCGCCTGGCGCCGGTCGGAATTGGAACAGGGGCTGACCAAGTGCCCGCAGGGGAAGCGCAGGGGCCGAATGTCGGGGGACATTCGGCCCCTTTTTTATTTCTGGCCAGCGCTGGCCGTTGAGGCCGCCACAAATGCGACCACGGTCACGCGATGCGCGGGACTTGCGCTGCGCGGGCGCGCGATTCGAGGGCCAAATCGATCCATGCAGGCGCGTGTGCAGCGCTGGGCGCGCGAGCCCCGGATACGCGAAAGCCCCGCGTGGCGGGGCTTCCGGTGTAGGCGCCGACGTCCGACAGGGACGGAACAGGGGGGATCCGTGATTCCGTGCCGGACGTCGACATTGAAGCGTCAACCCGATTACGTCGCATTACGACGCAATCTGTCAATACCCGCGGATCGCCGTCATCCGCGGACGCGCGCCTCAGGGTTCGACTTCGCGCGACCGCTCGACCGCGCCGCTGCGCGCCCGACGCATCACCTGCTCCATCCGGGAGCCGCCTCGCTCGCGCGCGGCCGGCGTCGGGGCCGGACGTGCGAC
>NZ_JBJXHK010000082.1:0-8576 GCF_046638635.1 Lysobacter zhanggongensis | reverse complement strand
GCGCCGCCGGCGGCGCGTGAGCCGCTGACGGGTCGGCCACCGGCCGGTCCGCAGCCCGGGCGGCGACTGCCTTACAATAGCCGGCCCGTCGATCCTACGGTTCCCCGGACATGATCGTCCTCGAGGGCGCTCCCGCCCTGTCCGCGTTCCGACGCGAACGCTTGCAAGCCCGTCTCCAGTCCATCCATCCCGCCGTGCGCCTGCTGGGCGCGTGGCCGGTCTACTGGGTCGATCCGGAAGCAAGCGCGACCCCTGACGACGCCACCTTGCGCCGGATCCTGCAGGCCAGCCCGGACGCCGCGACACGCGCCGACGGCGCGGTCTCGCGCTACGTCACGCCGCGCCTGGGCACGTTGTCGCCGTGGGCGAGCAAGGCCACCGAGCTGCTGCACGGGGCCCGCCTGCCGGTGCACCGGGTCGAGCGCGGGCTGCGTTACGACCTCACCGGCTGGCCCGCCGACGCCGCCACCCAGGGTGCGCTGGCCAGGGTGCTGCACGACCCGATGACCCAGTCGCTGCTGGAGTCGCCCGACGACGCGGTGGCGTTGTTCCAGCAGCCCGCCCGCGGCGAGCTGGAGCGTATCGCGCTGGAGGATCTTGAGACTGCCAACATCCGCCTCGGTCTGGCGTTGGCCGACGACGAGATCGCCTACCTGCGCGAGCGCTACGCCGCACTCGGACGGCAGCCGTCAGACGTCGAGCTGATGATGTTCGCGCAGGCCAACTCCGAGCATTGCCGGCACAAGATCTTCAACGCGTCCTGGACCATCGACGGCAGCGAACAGCCGACCTCGCTGTTCCGGATGATCAAGCACACCCACGCGCAGACGCCCGAGCACACGCTGTCGGCGTACAGCGACAACGCCGCGGTGGTCGCCGGCTACCAGGCCCGGCGGTTCCGCCCCGATCCGGCCACCGGCGGTTACCGCGCCGAGGCGCCGGTCGAATCGGCGTTCTGCATCAAGGTCGAGACCCACAACCACCCGACGGCGATCGCGCCGTTCCCGGGCGCCAGCACCGGCGCCGGTGGCGAGATCCGCGACGAGGGCGCGACCGGCCGTGGCGGCAAGCCGAAGATGGGCCTGTGCGGTTTCAGCGTGTCGCACCTGCGCATCCCGACCCTGCCGCAGCCGTGGGAGGGCACGCGCGCGCTCAACCCGCGCATGGCACCCGCGCTGGAGATCATGCTCGACGGTCCGCTCGGTGCGGCCGCCTTCAACAACGAATTCGGCCGACCCAACCTGACCGGCTACTTCCGCAGCTTCGAACTCGACCAGGCCGGCTACGCCCGTGCCTACGACAAGCCGATCATGCTCGCCGGCGGGCTCGGCGCGATCGATCGCAACCAGGTCGACAAGCTCGGCCTAAAGCCCGGTTACGCCGTCATCGTGCTCGGCGGTCCGTCGATGCTGATCGGCCTGGGCGGCGGCGCGGCCAGCTCGGTCGCATCGGGTGACAGCCACGAGGCGCTCGATTTCGCCAGCGTGCAGCGTGACAACCCCGAGATGGAGCGTCGCTGCCAGGAAGTGATCGACGCCTGCGTCGCGCTTGGCGCGCGCAACCCGATCGCCAGTGCCCACGACGTCGGCGCCGGTGGCCTGTCCAATGCCATCCCCGAACTGCTGCACGACTCGCGCCTGGGCGGCGTGGTCGACCTGGGCAAGGTGCCGACCGACGATCCGTCGCTGTCGCCGATGCAACTGTGGTGCAACGAATCGCAGGAGCGCTACGTGCTCGGCATGCCGGCCGACCGGGTCGCCGAGTTCACCGCGATATGCGAGCGCGAGCGCTGTCCGTTCGCGGTGGTCGGTTTCGCCACCGCCGAGGAGCGCCTGGTGGTGGGTTACGGTGCCACCGTCGAGTCGGTCTACGGCGACGCGCGGGCCGACGTGGCGCACCCGATCGACCTGCCGATGGACGTGCTGTTCGGCAAGCCGCCCAAGATGCACCGCGACACCCGCCGGCCGGCCGATGCGCCGTGGCCGGCGCTGGACTGGAGCGGGCTGGACCTGCGCGATGCCGCGCTGCGCGTGCTTGCCCACCCGACCGTGGCGTCCAAGCAGTTCCTGATCACGATCGGTGACCGCAGCGTCGGCGGCCTGACCGCGCGCGACCAGATGGTCGGCCCATGGCAGGTGCCGGTGGCCGATTGCGCGATCACCTTCGCCGGTTTCCACGGATTCACCGGCGAAGCGATGGCGATCGGCGAGCGCACTCCGCTGGCGCTGCTCGACGCCGCCGCCGCGGCCCGCATGGCGGTCGGCGAGGCAATCACCAACCTGTGCGCGGCGCCGGTCGAGTCGCTCGACCGGATCAAGCTGTCGGCCAACTGGATGGCGGCGGCCGGCCACGATGGCGAGGACGCGCTGCTGTTCGACGCGGTCCGCGCGGTCGGCATGGAGCTGTGTCCCGAGATCGACCTGAGCATCCCGGTCGGCAAGGACTCACTGTCGATGCAGGCGCAGTGGCAGCACGAGGGCGAGCCGCAGAAGTCGGTGTCGCCGGTATCGCTGGTGGTCACCGCGTTCGCACCGGTGGTGGACGTGCGCCGGCAGCTGACGCCGCTGATGGACCGCGAGGCCGACTCCGAGCTGTGGCNAGGGCGAGCCGCAGAAGTCGGTGTCGCCGGTATCGCTGGTGGTCACCGCGTTCGCACCGGTGGTGGACGTGCGCCGGCAGCTGACGCCGCTGATGGACCGCGAGGCCGACTCCGAGCTGTGGCTCATCGGCCTGGGCGCCGGCAAGCAGCGCCTGGGTGGCTCGGTGCTGGCGCAGGTGCATCCCGACGCGTCGCAGGGTGGCGGCAAGCTGCCGGCCTTTGCCGGCCAGCCGTCCGAGGACGGCCGGCGCAACGCCGGCGTGCCCGACCTGGACGACCCGGGCCGCCTGCGCGACTTCTTCGAACTGATCCGCGACGCACGCGAGTCCGACCTGCTGCTGGCCTACCACGACCGCTCCGACGGTGGTGCGTTCGCCGCGCTGTGCGAGATGGCGTTCTGCTCACACCTCGGGCTGGAGATCAACCTCGACGGCTGGGGCGAGGACCCGTTCCGCACCCTGTTCAACGAAGAGCTGGGTGCGGTGGTGCAGGTCGCGGTCCAGGATCGCGCCGACTTCGCCGACCTGGTCGCGCGCCACGGCCTGATCGACTGCGCCCAGCGCATCGCCCGGCCGACCACGGCGCCGGCGGTACGCATCCGCGAGGACGGCGAGACCCTGGCCGAATGGCGCTGGGACGAGCTGTTCGACGCGTGGTGGTCGACCAGCCACGCGATGCAGCGCCTGCGCGACAACCCCGAGTGCGCCGACGAGGAGCGCGTGGCCGCGCGCGACTTCGCCGCCCCGGGACTGCGCCCGAAACTCGTGTTCGACCCGGCCGAGGACATCGCGGCGCCGTTCGTCGCCGGCGCCGTCCACGTCGGCGGCGCGCGTCCGAAGGTCGCGATCCTGCGCGAGCAGGGCGTCAACGGCCAGGTGGAGATGGCCGCCGCGTTCGACCGTGCCGGCTTCGAGGCGTTCGACGTGCACATGAGCGACCTGATCGCTGGCCGCGTCACCCTCGACGGCTTCAAGGGCCTGGCTGCCTGCGGTGGCTTCAGCTATGGCGACGTGCTTGGCGCGGGCCGCGGCTGGGCCACCAGCATCCTGGAGCGCCCGGGGCTGCGCGAGCAGTTCGCGGCGTTCTTCGCGCGTAACGACAGCTTCAGTCTCGGCGTCTGCAACGGCTGCCAGATGCTCAGCCAGCTCAAGCCGATCATCCCGGGCGCCGGGCACTGGCCCACGTTCCTGCGCAATCGCAGCGAGCAGTTCGAGGCGCGCCTGGGGTTGCTGGAGGTGGTCGAATCGCCGTCGCTGTTCCTGCGCGGCATGGCCGGCTCGCGCATCCCGGTGGTGGTCTCGCACGGCGAAGGCCGGGCCGAGTTCGCCAGCAACCTCGACCAGACCGCCGCGCGCACCGCGCTGCGCTACGTCGAGGCCGACGGCACGCCGGCCACGCGCTATCCGGCCAACCCCAACGGCTCGGCCGGCGCCACCGCCGGCCTGACCAGCGAGGACGGCCGCGCCACCATCCTGATGCCGCATCCCGAACGCACCCTGCGCACGGCCAACCTGAGCTGGGCGCCTGCCGGCTGGGGCGAGGATTCCCCGTGGCTGCGTATGTTCCGCAACGCGAGGGTGTTCGTCGGCTGACGGCGGACCAGTGACGCCGTCGGCCTCCGCGCATGCGGCCGCCGACGGCCTGCGCGGACCCTGCTACAGTCGGCCGCTCACGGCTTTGGAGGCGGTGTGGGCGCAACGGCGGACGTGGTCGACGGTGCGGGCAACGGCGGCATGGACAGCGGCACGGGTGGCAACCCGTTGGAAGACCGGATCGTCGATGCCCTGCTCGGGAAGGGGCGCCTCAAGGAGGCGGACCTTGGTCGCGCGCGCCGGTTGCAGGCCGAAACCGGCGGCAGCCTGCTGGCACTGCTCGGACGGCTCGGCCTGGTGTCCGAACGTGACCACGCCGAGACGGTCGCCGCCGTGCTGGGCCTCGCACTGGTCGGCCCCAAGGACCTGCCCGAGTTGCCGCCCGAGGGGGTTCCGCTCGCGGTCCGCTTCATGAAGCAGTTCGCCGTCTGTCCCGTGGCCGAAAGCGACGAGGCGGTCGACGTCCTGGCCGCCGATCCCCACGATCCGTACGTGCTCGACGCGGTGCGGCTGGCGACCGGCCGCGAGGTGCGCGCGCATGTTGCGCTGCGCTCGGAAATCGACGAGCTGGTCGAGCGCTGGTTCGGGCAGGGCCGCAGCGCGATGGGCGCGATCGTGGAGACCGCCGAGGGCGAAGGCAGCGACCTCGACGATGTCGAGCACCTGCGCGACCTGGCCTCCGAGGCGCCGGTCATCCGCCTGGTGAACCTCGTGATCCAGCGCGCGGTCGAGCTGCGTGCGTCCGACATCCACATCGAGCCGTTCGAGAACCGCCTGAAGGTGCGTTACCGCGTCGATGGCGTGCTGATCGATGGCGAAAGCCCGCCGGTCAACCTGACCGCGGCGGTCATAAGCCGCATCAAGATCATGGGCAAGCTCAACATCGCCGAGCGACGCCTGCCGCAAGACGGCCGGATCATGCTGCGGGTGCAGGGCAAGGAGCTGGACCTGCGCGTCAGCACGGTGCCGACCGCGCACGGCGAGAGCGTGGTGATGCGCCTGCTCGACCGCGAGTCGGTGGTGCTGGACTTCGAGCGGCTCGGCTTCACCGACGGGTTCCTGCCGCAGTTCCGCAAGGTGTTGGAGCAGCCGCACGGCATCCTGCTGGTCACCGGCCCGACCGGCTCGGGCAAGACCACCACGCTGTACACGGCGCTGAGCCAGCTCAACACGCCGGACGTCAAGATCATTACCGTCGAGGACCCGGTCGAGTACCAGATCGAGGGCATCAACCAGATCCAGGCCAAGCCACAGATCGGGCTCGACTTCTCGCACGCGCTGCGTTCGATCGTGCGCCAGGACCCGGACATCATCATGATCGGCGAGATGCGCGACCTGGAGACCGCGCGCATCGCGATCCAGTCCGCGCTCACCGGCCACCTGGTGTTGTCGACGCTGCACACCAACAATGCCGCCGGCGGCATCACCCGCCTGCTCGACATGGGCGTGGAGGACTACCTGCTGACCTCCACCGTCAACGGCATCCTGGCCCAGCGCCTGGTGCGCCGGCTGGAGCCCACGCACGCCGAGCGTTACCTGGCCACGCCCGAGCAGATCGAGAAATTCGGGCTGCGCCGCCTGCAGCCGTCGGGCGAACTCTTCCTCTACCGCCCGGTGGCCTCCGAGCTGGCCCCCACCGGCTACCAGGGCCGCACCACGATCATGGAGTTCATGGTCATGGACGACGCCCTGCGCAGCGCGGTGATGCGCCATGCAGGCATGGGCGAGATCGAGCGGCTGGCGCGCGCCGCGGGCATGCGCACGATGTACGAGGACGGCCTGACCAAGGCGCTGGCGGGGCTGACCACGATCGAGGAAGTGCTGCGCGTGACCGAGGACGCCTGATCGCATGGCGCTGTACCGCTACAAGGCGCTCAACAGCCGCGGCGAGCTGCTCGACGGGCAGATGGAAGCCGCCAGCGACGCCGAGGTTGCGAACCGGTTGCAGGAGCAGGGCCATCTGCCGGTGGAAACCAGGCTGGCAAGCGAGGGCGGTGCGGCGACCAGCTGGAAAGGCTTGTTCAAGCCGCGGCCGTTCGCCGGCGAGCGGCTGGTGCAGTTCACCCAGCAGCTGGCCACGCTGCTGGGCGCCGGGCAACCGCTCGACCGCGCGCTGACGATCCTGCTGGAACTGCCGGAGGACGACGCGGCCAGGCGCATCGTCGGCGACGTGCGCGATGCCGTGCGCGGCGGCAGCCCGCTGTCGACCGCGCTGGAACGCCAGCACGGCACGTTCTCGCGGCTGTACGTCAACATGGTCCGCGCCGGCGAGGCCGGTGGCAGCCTGCATGAAACCCTCTCCCGCCTGGCCGATTACCTGGAGCGGTCGCGCGCGCTGCAGGGCCGGGTGGTCAACGCGTTGATCTACCCGGCGATCCTGCTGGTGATGGTCGGCCTGAGCCTGCTGTTCCTGCTGGGCTACGTGGTCCCGCAGTTCGCCCAGATGTACGAGAGCCTGGACGCGACCCTGCCGCTGTTCACCCGGGTGGTGCTTGGCGTCGGGCTGTTCGTGCGCGACTGGTGGATCGTGCTCGTGGTGGTGCCCGCGCTGGCGCTGCTGTGGATCGACCGCAAGCGTCGCGACCCGGCATTCCGCGAATGGTTGGATGGCTGGGTGCTGCGCCGGCGGTTCTTCGGCGCGCTGGTGACCAAGGTCGAGACCGCGCGGCTCGCCCGCACCCTCGGTACGCTGGTGCGCAACGGCGTGCCGCTTATGGCCGCGCTGGGCATCGCCCAGAAGGTGATGGACAACCGCGTGCTGGCCGCCGATGTCGAAGCCGCCGCGGCCGAGGTCAAGAACGGCGCGGCGCTGTCGACCGCGCTGGGCCGGGGCAAGCGCTTCCCGCGGCTGGCGTTGCAGATGATCCAGGTCGGCGAGGAGTCCGGCGAACTCGATGCGATGCTGGTCAAGACGGCGGAGACCTTCGAGCACCAGACCTCGCTCGCGCTGGACCGCATGCTGGCGGCGCTGGTGCCGGTGGTCACCGTGGTGCTGGCCGGCGTGGTCGGCGTGGTGGTGATGGCGGTGCTGACGCCGCTGTACGACCTGACCAACGCGGTCGGCTAGCCGACCGCAGACATTCATTCCCCCGAACCGTTCGAGAAGGACACCGTAATGCGAACCCCGCGATTCCCGAGCCGACACTTCCGTGCCCCGTCCGCCGCCCGCCAGGCCGGCATGAGCCTGATCGAGATCATCATCGTGATCGTGCTGATCGGCGCGGTGCTGACCTTCGTGGGCAGCCGCGTGCTGGGCGGCGCCGACCGCGCCAAGGCCAACCTGGCCAAGTCGCAGGTGACCACGCTGGCGCAGAAGGTCGAAGCGTTCCAGATGGACACCGGGCGCTTGCCCACCACCCTGGACGAGCTGGTCACCGCGCCGGCCGACGCGGCCGGCTGGCTCGGCCCGTATGCCAAGGCACCCGAGCTCAACGACCCGTGGGGGCATCCGGTCGAGTACCGGGCCCCGGGGGAGAGCGGCCCGTTCGACCTGGTGGTGCTGGGCAAGGACGGCAAGGTCGGTGGCACCAGCGTCGACGGTGACATCCGTTACGAGTAGCGACATGAGCGCCACCCGCAGCCTCTACCGCCCGGGGACGCATTCGCCGGGTCGGCGCATGCGTGGCGTGTCGCTGCTGGAGATGCTGCTGGTGGTCGGCCTGATCGCGGCGGCCAGCCTGCTGGCGGCGGCCGCGTTCACCGGCGGGTTTGCCGGCGCGCAGCTGCGCTCGAGCGCGAAGGAGATCGCCGCGCAGCTGCGCTACACCCGCACCCGCGCGATCGCGACGGGGCAGTCGCAGCGTTTCGTGATCGACCCGGCCGCGCGCACCTGGCAGGCACCCGACGGTCGCCAGGGCGTGATCCCGGACGCGCTTGAAGTGCGCTTCACCGGTGCCCGCCAGGCGCAGCCGACCCGCGGCGAGGGGGCGGTGATGTTCTTCGGTGACGGCGCGGCGACCGGGGGCCGCATCCAGCTGCGCCGGGACTCGGCGGCGTGGAACATCGACGTGGCCTGGTTGACCGGAGAAGTCACGCTGGCGCGCGACGGAGGGCCACCGTGAGGCGCCCTGCCGCCCCGCGGCGCCAGCGCGGCTATTCGCTGCTGGAGGTGATCGTCGCCTTCGCGCTGCTGGCGCTGGCGCTGGGCCTGCTGCTGGGCACGCTGTCGGGGGCGACCCGGCAGGTGCGCTGGTCGGGCGATGCCGGTCGCGCCGCATTGCATGCCCAGTCGCTGCTCGACACGGTCGGCGTCGGCCAGGCGCTGGAACCGGGGCGCGTCGACGGCGAGTTCGAGGACGGCCGCTACCGCTGGTCGCTGGAGGTGTCGCCTTGGACTGAAGGAGCGGCGCCGCCGACGCGACCCGGCGCCGCGCGACTGCTGGAGC
>NZ_JBJXHK010000081.1:0-8621 GCF_046638635.1 Lysobacter zhanggongensis | reverse complement strand
CGCCGGGTCCGGACCGGCGGCGCCGGGCTCGACCCCGTCGGGCGGTGCGGGATCGGCGCCGGCCAGCGCATCGAGCGGAGGCAGCAGGTTGCCATCGCTGTCGACCGCGGTGCCCGGCGGCAACGTCGTCGGTGCTTCGGGTAGCGGGAGCGTGCGGTTCGGGTCGCCGGCATCAGGCATCCCGGTGACGCTGCCGCCGGTGCGCTCGGGTGCCGGCAGCGCTTCCCCGCTGTCGGTGCCGGCCAGCGCACGGTCGGCATCGGAGTCGTCGCCACCGCAACCGGACGCCACCGCCATTGCCGCCATCAGCAGGAGCGAGAGGCCGCGCATCCTATTCGCCCAGGTTGACCACGACCACGCCACGGTCGATCACGGTCGAGTCGATCCGGCGGGCGCTGATACGGTCGAGCAGGGTGCTTTCGAGGCGGTACACCGGTTCGTCGCGTGCGTAGTCGGCGAGCCAGGTGTTCAGCAGCTCACGCGAGGTGCCGCTCATCACGCCACCCAGCGCCGGCACATCAACCGACTCGAGCACAGGATCCTGCAGGTGCAGGCCGCGGGTCTGCGGATCGAAGCGGAGCCCGCTGCTGAGCGCGAAATGGCCCGTCGTCCCGACGCTGCTGCCCATCGCCGACAGGCCGACGTCGAAGTCCAGGCGCAGGCGGCTGCTGTCATAAGGGATCGACAAGGTCGGGTTGGTGAGGCGCAGCGAGACCAGCCCGCCGAGGCGCTCGTACTGTTTGGGGAAGTTGCCGTCCAGCGCGTGCTGCAGTTGCGGCTGGGTAAACGTCACCTGGCTGCCGAGCAGCGCGCCCAGGGTATTGAGGGTGGAACAGCCTGCGAGCAGCACCACGAACACCACGAAAGCACCAACGGTCACGGGTTTGCGCATGATCGATCCTCGAATGACCACGGCCACCTTACGCAGCCGCGGTGAATGACGGGTTAGCACTTGCGGGGTATCGCCGACGCCCGTGTAGGCCCCGGGATGCTAGCGCGCCGGAGCGGTTCCGGGTGGATCGACGGCGGCGGTGCGCAGACGTGGAAGCGGGTCGAGCGCACCACCGTCGGCGTAGATTCCGTAGTGCAGGTGGGGTGGGGTGCCCCGGGCGTTGCCGGTGTCGCCGACATAGCCCAACACGTCGCCCGGCAGCACCACGTCACCGACGGCGAGGCCCTCGCGCCAGTCGTCCAGGTGGGCGTAGTAGTGGCGTTCCAAGGCGGGCCCCAGCACCCACACCTGGCGCCCACCCAGCCCGCTTTCGCGTACGGCGCTGACCACGCCGCGGGTGGTGCTGCCGACCGGCGTGCCGCGTGCGGCGAAGATGTCGAGTCCTTCATGCGTCCGGTCGGTACCCCGGGCCGCGCCCCATGTGTCCGCGATGTCGTCCACCTCGACGCCGGCCACCGGCACGGGCAGGGATCGTGGCGGCGGCATGCGTCGGATCTCCCAGGCCATCCGCACCGATGCCATGAAAGGTTGCTGCCATGCCCACCAGCCCGCGACGGCGAACGCGGCCAGCAGGCCCAGCGTCGCCAGCAGCCGACGGGCGGCGGGAGCGTAGTCGCGGCGCTCGTTCGCAGGATCCATCGCCACAGCCTGACGCGGGCCCCGGCAGGTTCGCGTCAAGCAGCCGGCACGGAAAGCGAGTCGGCTTCACGCGGGTTTGCCGCGCGACGCGGCCTATTGGCAGGCATTGCCTGCTCCGGAGTCGAATCCATGATCCGTCGAACCCTGCACCGCGCGCTGCTGCTTGGTCTGTTGGCGTTGCCGATCGCAGTGCCTGCCGCGGCAGCGGACCTGTTGTTGCGCGGTGAGTTCAGCGGCGCCCGCGTGGTATCGGCCACCGAATCGGATGCCACCGGCGAGGCCAGCGCGGTGCTGGCCGACGACAACGACCTGCTGGTCGACCTGGTCTATGCAGGGTTGGCCAACGGGGCGACCGGCGCCTACCTGCACCGCGGCGCGGCGAACGAGAATGGCGACCGCGTCGCCGACCTGGGCATTCCGGCCGACACCACCGCCGGCCAGTTGCGCCAGGTTGAAATTGCGCTCGGGCCCGAGGATGCGGAACGGGTGCGTGCCGGCGAGTCGTACATCGTCATCACCACGCTGGCGTATCCCGATGGTGCGATTCGTGCGCAACTCGTCCCGCAGCCGATCCGGCTGCAGGACGTGGACGACCAGCCGCCCGAGCTGGAGGAAGAGGAGGGCTGACCCGGTCAGTCCTCGTCGTGCCGGGGCTGGTAGGCGACAACCAGCTTCTGCTGCACCTGCGGCGGCACCGGTTCGTAGTGGCTGAAGTCCAGCGAGTAGCGGCCGCGACCGGCGGTCACCGACTTGAGCTCGGCCGCGTAGCCCTCCAGTTCCGACAGCGGCACCTGTGCCCTGACCACGATCTCGCCACGCACGGTGTCGGTCCCGTTGATGCGCGCGCGCTTTGATGCGAGCCCGCCACTGATGTCGCCCATGTGCTGCTCGGGCGCACTGACCTCCAGGTCGACGATGGGCTCCAGCACCTGCGGGCGCGCCCTGGCCACGGCGTCGAGGAATGCCTTCTTGCCGGCCGCGACGAACGCCACCTCCTTGCTGTCGACCGGGTGGTGCTTGCCGTCGTGCACCACCACGCGCACGTCCTGGATCGGGTAGCCGGCCAGCGCGCCGCTGCCCAGCACCTGTTGCACGCCCTTCTCGACCGCCGGCAGGAATTGGCCCGGGATGGTGCCGCCCTTGACCGCGTCGACGAACTCGAACCCGCTGCCGCGCGGCAGCGGTTCCACCCGCAGGAACACCTCGCCGAACTGGCCCGCGCCGCCGGTCTGCTTCTTGTGGCGGTGGTGGCCCTCAGCGGCTGCACTGACGGTTTCGCGATACGCGATCCGCGGCGGGCGCGACTCGACCTCGACGCCGTACTTGTCCTTCAGCCGGTCCAGGTTGACCCGCAAATGCAGGTCCGAGAGACCGCGCACGACCGTCTCGTTGGTCTCGGCCTCGTGCTCGACCACGAAGCACGGGTCCTCCTCGGACAGCTTGTGCAATGCCGTCGCCAGCTTCTGCTCCTGGCCCTTGCTGGCCGCCTCGATGGCGAGCCCGAACATCGGCCGGGGGAACTCCAGCGGCGACAGGTGGATCTGGTCCGCATCGAAGCTGTCGTGCAGCACCGCGTCGAAGTGCAGCTCATCCACCTTGGCCACGGCCGCGATGTCACCCGGCACCGCCCGGTCGATCTCGACGTGGTCCTTGCCCTTTAGCTTGAACAGGTGGCCGACCTTGAACGGCTTCTTGCCGTCGTCGACATAGAGCTGGCTGTCGCGCCGCACGGTGCCCTGGTAGACGCGAAACACCCCGAGCTTGCCGACGAAGGGGTCGTTGACGATCTTGAACACATCGGCGATGACGTGCGCCGACGGGTCGGGCACGGCTTCGATGCGCTCGCGCGTGGCACCCTTCTCGAAGGGCGGCGGGTTGGCCTCGGCAGGGTTCGGGAACCATTGTGCGGCGACGTCGAGCAGTTCCCCGATGCCGACCCCGGTGCGCGCCGAGCAGAACAGCACCGGCACCAGGTGGCCCTCGCGCAGGCACTGTTCAAAAGCCTCGTGCAGCTGCTCGCCCGACAGGCCTTCCTCGCCGAGGTCGAGGTAGCGCTCCATCACCTTCTCGTTGATCTCCACCACCTGGTCGATGATCCTGCGATGCCAGTCGGCTACGGGGCCGAGGTCGCTGTCGCCGTCGGGGCTGGAGAGGCAGTCGACCACTTTCGAACCGCCGCCGGCCGGCAGGTTCAGCGGCAGGCACTCGGGGCCGAACGCCTCGCGCAATTCTTCGAGCACGCGTGCCGGGTCGGCTCCATCCTGGTCGATCTTGTTGACCACCACGACGCGGCAGAGGCCGCGCGAGCGGGCGCGCGCCATCATCCGCCGCGCGCCGTAGTCGACGCCGCTGGCGGCATCGATCACGACCGCGACGGTCTCAACGGCCGCCAGCGCCGACAGCGCGGGTCCGCGGAAGTCCGGATAGCCGGGGGTGTCGATCAGGTTGATGTGCACCGCCCGGCCGGGTCCGGTGTCGTGGTCGATGCTCGCCACGGCGATGTCGAGCGAATGGCCGCGTTGTTTCTCGATCGGGTCGTGGTCCGACAGCGTGTTGCCGCGCTCGACCGTGCCTGCCGTCTGGATGGTGCCGCCGGCGTGCAGCAGGGCTTCGAACAGGGTGGTCTTGCCGGCGGCGGGGTGGCCTGCGAGAGCCACGTTCCGGATGTCTTGCGTGGTGTAGGACATGAGCGGACTTCTNCTGGATGGTGCCGCCGGCGTGCAGCAGGGCTTCGAACAGGGTGGTCTTGCCGGCGGCGGGGTGGCCTGCGAGAGCCACGTTCCGGATGTCTTGCGTGGTGTAGGACATGAGCGGACTTCTCCCTTGGCTGGGATCGAAGGCCGTCATGGCTGTCCGCGCTGCGCGCCGGGCGTGGTGCGCTCGGCGGGCGGTCATGGCGGGAGGCCGGCGCGGGAACGCCGGAAGGCAAGCCTCGCGCCGCCGAGCGGGCGAGTCAAGCGCGCCACCGGTGGGCGCTCGCACCCACCTGCATGCCCCGGTAACACCCGCGTCGCTACCGTGGCGTTCCACGTATGGAAGGAGCACGCCATGGGTATTTCGCGCCACGCCACCGCGCACTGGGAGGGCGACCTCAAGACCGGCAAGGGCCGGTTGAGCACGCCCGACAGCGGGTTGATGCAGGACACCCGCTATGCATTTTCCAGCCGCTTCGGCGACGAGAAGGGCACCAACCCGGAGGAGCTCATTGCCGCCGCGCATGCCGGTTGTTTCACGATGGCCCTGTCGGCCAAGCTGGCCGAGGCGGGCCACGCCCCGACCCGGTTGGACACCCGCGCCGACGTCGACCTGTCGATGGAGGACGGGCCCGCACTTTCCCGCATCCGGCTCAAGCTGGACGCCGAAGTCCCCGGCATCGACGAGGCGCGGTTCCAGGAGATCGCCAAAGACGCCAAGGAGAACTGCCCGGTATCGAAGGCGCTGAGCGCGGTGCCGATCACGCTGGAGGCGAAGCTCAAGGGCTGATGCCCGGCCAGCGACGCACTTGCTGAACCGTTTCACTTGTCGCTAACAAAATTCAGCCACCGTTGCCCGCAGCCGACCGAGGATGGGGGCCTCCGTCGGTTTTCCGATGCTGGCGCGCGCTGGAGTACACATGAAGCGACTGACCACATGGGGCGTCGGCCCCGTCCTCGCCCTGACCCTGGTGGCGACCAGCGGCACGGTTTCGGCCCAGCAAGTCGGTGCCCTGCACGTCCAGCCGTCCACTGGCGGCTACTCCTCGCAGGGTGGCCAGTACGACTACGCGCGGGTGGTGCGAGTTGACCCGGTGATTGACTCGGGCCGCTACGGTTCGAACGACTACGCGTCCGGTGACCGTCGCTGCTACCAGCGGCAGGACCATGCGCGCGGCAGCGTGTACGACGGTGGCTACCGCGATGGCTACGGCCGCGACGACTACTACCGCGGCAACGACGGTTACGACCGCTACGGCAACGGCGGCAGCCAGATCGGCGGCACCATGGCCACGGTCATCGGCGGCGTGGTCGGCGCTGTCATCGGCAGCCAGGTGGGTGGCGGCAGTGCCCGCTACGCCACCTCGGCCATCGGCTCGATGGTCGGCGGTGTGGCCGGCCGGCAGATCTACGAGCAGAGCCAGCGTCAGCGCGACTACGCCGGCACCGTCACGGTATGCGATCCGGTGCCGGTCGGCGACGATCGCTATGCGCGAGCCGGCAACATCCGCACCGCCGGCCGCGGTGTCACCGAGTACGACGTCACCTACGAATACGCCGGCCGCGAGTACACCACCCGCACCCAGTACCACCCGGGGGACCGGATCCGCGTACGGGTCGACGTCCGTCCCGAATAAAGGTTTGACAGGGGAGTCGCGCGATTGCGCGCAGGGGGCCTCACGGCCCCCTTTTTTGTTGTCCCGGCGGGCGGCCTACCAGTCGATCTGGCCGCGTATCACCGCACACACGCGACCGCCGGACCAGACCTCGCCGTCGGCATCGACGTGCAGCTGCAGGCGCGCATCCGCGCCGACCTCGCGGCCCTGGCTGGCGACGTACCGGCCGTCGTGTCCCGGCAGCGCATCGTTGTGCGCCAGCCATGCGGCGATCACCGCATTGGCGGCGCCCGACGCGGCATCCTCGAACGGACCGCTGGCACCGACGAACGCGCGCACCACCAGGTCGTGGCCCGCGTGGGCCTCCGACCGCGCGAAGGCGCACACGCCCATGCTGCCTGTGGACTTCGCCAGCGCGGCGATGGCGTCCCAGTCCGGCGCCGCGCCACGCAACGCGGCTTCGCTCGCGACTTCCACCAGCCACCAGCGCCGGCCGCCGTCCAGCAATGCCGGTGGCAAGGCGCCCGGCAGGAACCCCGCGAGTGCCCCGGCCAGTCGCACGTCATCGCGCGTGGCGGTTTCCACCACCCGGGCGCGGGGCGTGCGCACGGCAATCACGCACCGCTCCTCAGCCCCCGCTTTGTCGACCGACAGCGGCAGAACGCCCGCCACGCCCTCCTGCAGCAGGATTCCGTCGGTCGGCATGACCAGCCCGGCATCCAGGACCGCAAACGCGGTCCCGACGCTTGGGTGGCCGGCAAACGGCACTTCGCGATGGGGGCTGAACATGCGCACCCGGTAGCCCGCGCCTGGCGTGGTCGGCGGGAACACGAAGGTCGTTTCGGGCAGGCGCGTCCAGCGGGCGATCGACTGCATCGTCGCGTCGTCCAGGCCTTCGGCGTCCAGCACCACCGCGAGCGGATTGCCCGCGCCGGGTCGATCGGCGAATACGTCCAGTTGCAGGTAGCGTCGCAGGGGCATGGGGGGGTGTCGTCTGGAAGGCGGGGAGTGCCGGAGGACCGGCGGCCGCGATGGAGTACGCGGCGGACAGGCCGGTGGCTGGGGGATCGGGTGCTGCCCTAGAATCGCGGCTTCGCGAACGGGCGAACGGTCGGCGGGACGCATTCTAGGCGGTTTGCGACGGCTTGGCCGCTCCTGCACCGCACGGGCTTGGCTGCGTGCGCGGGCCGCGCGTGACAGCGAGGACTCGGGCACGATGGGCGCTTCGTGCCGGGTCCTGCAAGGGATGCCCGCAACCCCGTAAATCCAGAGGCGGACGTGGTGACGCAAGCGCAACGTTGGGTAGTGCTCAAGTTCGGTGGCACCTCGGTGTCGCGGCGCAATCGCTGGGACACCATCGGGCGCATCGCCGCGGGCCGCATGTCCGACGGGGACGTGCGCGTGCTGGTGGTGGTATCGGCCCTGTCGGGTGTTACCAACGAGTTGCTGGCGATCGCCAATGGCGACGATGTGCCCGGCCGGCTGGCCGGATTGATCGAGCGTCACCGGGGCTTCTGCGTCGAGCTCGGGCTCGACCCCGATGCCATGCTTGCCGAGCGCCTCGCTGCACTGGAAGCCCTGGGCACGGACGCGCGCGCCGCGGGCCGGCCGCTGGCCTGGCAGGCCGAGGTGCTCGCCCAAGGCGAGCTGATGTCGTCGACCATCGGTGCGGCCTACCTGCGCTCGCAGGGCCATGATTTCGGGTGGTGCGACGCGCGCGACTGGCTTGATGCGATCGCGCTGCCGAACCAGAGCGAATGGGCCTCGCGCCTGGCGGTCAACTGCCGGCGTGACGCCGACGCCGGGTTCGGGACGCGGTTTGCCGCGCAACCGGCGCGCATGCTGCTCAGCCAGGGGTTCATCGCCCGCCACGCGGACGGCGGCACCGCTGTGCTCGGGCGGGGCGGTTCCGACACGTCGGCGGCGTGCTTCGGCGCGCTGCTGGGTGCCGAGCGCGTCGAGATCTGGACGGACGTGCCCGGCATGTTCAGCGCCAACCCGCGCGAGGTGCCCGACGCCCGCCTGCTCGCCCGGCTCGACTACGCCGAGGCGCAGGAAATCGCCACCACCGGTGCCAAGGTGCTGCACCCGCGTTCGATCGCGCCGTGCCGCGACGCCGGCGTGCCGATGGCGATCCTCGACACCGAGCGGCCCGAGCTGCCCGGCACCCGGATCGACGCCAGCGCGGCGACCGTGCCGGGCGTCAAGGCAATCAGCCGGCGCGACGGCGTGGTCCTGGTGTCGATGGAAAGCATCGGCATGTGGCAACAGGTGGGCTTCCTTGCCGATATCTTCGAGCGCTTCCGCCGCCACGGGCTCTCGGTCGACCTGATCGGCTCGTCGGAGACCAACGTCACCATCTCGCTGGACCCGAGCGAGAACCTGGTCACCAGCAACGTGCTGGAGGCCCTCGCAGCCGACCTGGCCGAGGTCTGCCGGGTCAAGGTGATCGCGCCGTGCACCGCGATCACCCTGGTCGGGCGCGGCATGCGGTCGCTGCTGCACAAGCTGTCGGATGTCTGGGCGACGTTCGGGCAGGAGCGCGTGCACCTGATTTCGCAGTCCTCCAACGACCTCAACCTGACGTTCGTGGTCGACGAGGCCGATGCCGAAGGCCTGCTGCCGCAATTGCACGCCGAACTGATCCGCAGTGGCGCGATGCCGGTGCGCGCGGCCGGTGTGTTCGGCCCGAGCTGGCGCGACCTGGCGGTCGGGCGGCCG
>NZ_JBJXHK010000080.1:0-8664 GCF_046638635.1 Lysobacter zhanggongensis | reverse complement strand
ATCCGCGACAGGTCGCCGCGGGCGACGAAGCCCAGCCGCGCCGGCGTCGTCGCCGACCCCGCCGGCAGCACTGCGGTTGCGACCAGGTCGGTGCGGTAGTCCTCGCGCGGCACGTAGTCACCGTGCACGGTGAAGCGGCCGCGGTCGCTGTCCACTTCCAGCGCTTCCACGTGCAGGCGTCCGGCGTCGGCCACGAGGCCGCCACGCAGGCGGGCGATGTCGATCACCGGCGCGCCTTCGCGTGTCACCGCCAACCCGTCGATGCGGATGTCGCCGGCCTCAAGCGCCAGCGGCGGCGCGATCTGCGGCAAGGAGTCGGGCCAGCGCGGCAGCTCGAACGGCTCCTCGCTGACCGGCAGGTCGAGCGTCGCCTGTTCGACCTGCAGCGCATCCAGCCGCAGCCGGCGGCCGAGCAGCGGGCTGATCGCCGGGTCAAGGTGCACGCGGTGGGCGGTGAACTCGATCGCCTCGTAGGTGAAGCGCACGTCGTGCAGCGTCAGCGGGCCCGACGCCGGACCCTCGGCGCTTTCCCAGGTCAGGGTCGCGTTCCCGGGCAGGCGCTGGACGATCTGCGCGAGCAGGAACTCGCGCCCGCCGACGGTGGTGAGCAGCCAGTACAGGCCCACCACCAGCACCAGCCCCAGCGCGCCGGCCAGCAGTACCGCGCGCAGGGTGAGGTAGCGCAGGCGGGCCTGCCGCTTCCGGCGCAACTCGGCGATGTGGGCCTCGCGCTCCTCGGGCGTCGGCTCGCCGCCTTGGCGGCGGCGGAAACCGAACCTCCAGCGCGGCGCCATCAGAGGTCCGCCCCGACGCTGAGGTAGATCTCGAACGACGAGTCCGGGTCATCCAGCCCGTGTGCGACGTCGATCCGTACCGGTCCTACCGGCGAGCGCCAGCGCACGCCGGCGCCGACGCCGCTGCGCAGGTCGGGATCGCTGTTGAAGGCACTGCCGGTGTCGGCGAACACCGCTGCGCCCCAGCTCTCGTTGAAGTAGTGCTCGAACTCGACGCTGCCGGTAACGACGTTCTTGGCGCCCAGCGCGTACAACCGGCCGTCGGCGCCCTCGATCCGCGGCCCGACCTCGCGCCAGCCGTAGCCGCGGATGCTGCCGGCGCCGCCGGCGAAGAAGCGCAGGCTCGGCGGCAGGTCGACCAGGGCGTTGGTGTAGGTATGGCCCAGCTCGCCGCGCACGATCAGCCGGTTGTCCGCGCCGACGCCGCGGAACCAGTGGGCGGTCGCGCGCACCTGGGCGAAGTTGGCGTCCGAGCCGGCGCCTTCGATGCCGCCGCGCAGCATCAGCGTCCCGGCCCGCCCGTCGACCGGGAACACCGGGTTGTCGGCGTCGACATACTCGGCCCGCAGCGAGGGATAGGTGTAGGTCGCGTAGCGGTAGTCGGGCAGCGTTGCCGGATCGCCGTCGTCCTCGCCGACGTACGCCCAGCGCTCGCGCAACGCATGCAACGATGCGATGGCGGTGAGGTAGCGGTTGATCTCGCCGCTGCGGCTGCCGACGAATTCGATCCGCCGGCTGTCCATGAAGTCGGTCTGTTCGTCGGCGGCCTGCGCGCTGATGGTGTACCAGCCGTCCAGCCACGCGAAGGCCGGGATCCGGTACTGCAGGGTCAGGGTCTTGCGCCGCTGCGCCCAGTCCAGTTGCGCGAGTGCCTTGTGGCCGCGGTCGTTGAGGTAGCGCCGCTCCAGCCCGAGCCGGACGCCGGCGCCGCTGTCGGTGCCGTAGCTCAGGCCGGCGGTGTAGATGCTGCGCTTGGCCGGCGTCAGCGTGACGGTCACCGGCACGTCGTTGCCGACCGCATCGGCCGGCCGCGGCTGGATGTCGATGCTGGCGAAATAGTCCAGCCGCGCCAGCGACTCGCGCAGGCGGTCGAGCTTGCCCTGGTGGTAGTAGCTGCCTTCTTTCCAGTACACCAGCCGCTCGATCAGCGAGGGCCGGATGATGCGGCGGGTCTGCTCGAACTCCACCGGCCCCATGTCGTAGCGCTGGCCGCTGGTCCAGACCAGGTCGATGTCGGCGGCGTTCTCGGCACGCGTCACCTCGACCCGCCGGCTGGCGAAATCGGCGTCGAAATAACCGCGCACCGCCAGCCGCCGGCTGATGGTGTTCTTGCTGGCCTCGTACACGGCGTGGTCGAACACGTCGCCGGCCTGCGGGCGGAATTCGGCCAGGTCCTCCCGCAGGTAACGGTCGCGGCCGCCCTCGCCAATGATCGCGACGTGGTGGTCGCGCACGCGCACCGGTTCGCCGGGGTCGACCGTGATCGTCACGGTGACCGGGGCGCCGTTGCCGTTGCGGCTGCGCTCGACCTCGATCCGTGGCGAGTAATAGCCGAACGGTTCCAGCGCCTCGCGGGTCTCGTCGTCGGCCTCGCGTACCAGGTACGCCAGGCGCCGGCCCGACAGTTCGCGGCCCTGCGCCTGAACCAGCGACAGCGCCGCGAGCACGTTGGCGGTGGCCTCCTCGTCCAGGCCCACCACCTCCACCTGGCCCACTTGGGCGGCACGGACGGTGCCCGGAAGCACCGCGCTGGCGAGCAGGCACAGCGCGACGGTGGTGCGGTGGGGGAGGGGCATCGGCGCAGGATAGCCGGTGCGCGTCAACGCGCGATTAAGGTTCGCGCGCTTGCGTGTGGGGCGGACTCAGCTCGACAGGTGCTCGATCGCGGCGACGCTGCCCAGCACGCCGCTGAGCCGTGTCAGCAACGCGAGCCGGTTGTTGCGGACCGCCGGGTCGTCGGCATTCACCATCACCGCGTCGAAGAACGCGTCGACCTGCGGCCGCAGCCGCGCCAGCCGCCCCAGCACGGCAACGTAATCCCGCGCGTCCAGCAGCGGGGCGCTGTCGGCGATCGCGGCATCGACCGCATCGGCCAACTCGCGCTCGGCCGGCTCGCTCATCAGCGCGGGATCGACCGCGACCGGCACCTCGCCCTCGACCTTGCGCAGGATGTTGCGGCTGCGCTTGTTGGCCGCGGCCAGCGCCTCGGCCTCGGGCAGGCGCGCGAACTCGGCGATCGCCTTGAGCCGGCGGTCGAAGTCGAGCAGTGGGCCGGATGTCGCGCCCGGCGCCGCCAGCACCGCCTCGAACTGCTGCGGGGTGATGCCCTGCTCGGCGTAGTAGCCGCGCAGCCGGTCGAAGACGAAGTCGCGCAGTTCCTCCGCATCGGCCGGTGCAGCGGCCGCCTTGCCGACCTGGACCGCGCCGACGCCGTTGCACGCGGCCGACAGCAGCGGCGCCAGTGGCAGGTCCAGCCCGCCTTCGACCAGCGTCCGCGCCAGCCCGAGCGCATTGCGCCGCAACGCGAACGGGTCCTTGTTGCCGGTCGGCTTCAGGCCCGCGGCGAACCCGCCGGCCAGCGTGTCCAGCCGCTCGGCGATCGCCAGCACCTGGCCGGTGCGCGACGGCGCGATCGCGTCGCCGCCGAAACGCGGCATGTAGGCCTGGTCGATCGCATCGGCAACCTCGACCGGTTCGTTCTCGACCGCGGCGTAATAGCGGCCGGCGATGCCCTGCAGCTCCGGGAACTCGCCGACCANCGATCGCGTCGCCGCCGAAACGCGGCATGTAGGCCTGGTCGATCGCATCGGCAACCTCGACCGGTTCGTTCTCGACCGCGGCGTAATAGCGGCCGGCGATGCCCTGCAGCTCCGGGAACTCGCCGACCAGGCGCGACTGCAGGTCCGCCTTCGACAGCACGGCCGCGCGACGCGCCAGTGCCGGGTCGACCCCGGCCTGGCCGGCGATGGCCTCGGCCAGCGCCGCCACCCGCGCAACCTTGTCGGCCACGCTTCCAAGCTGCTGCTGGTAGGTGACCGTGCGCAGGCCTTCGTTCATCGACGCCAGCCCCTGCTTCATGTCCTCCACGAAGAAGAACCGGGCGTCGGCGAAGCGCGGGCGGATCACGCGCTCATAGCCCTGCCGCACCTGGGTGACGTCGCGGCTCTCGATATTGGCGATGCCCACGAAGTGCTCGCTCAACCGGCCGTCGGCATCGAGCACCGGGAAGAACTTCTGGTTGGTCTCCATCGTCGCGATCAACGCCTCGGACGGCACCGCCAGGAACGCGGGGTCGAAACTGCAGGCGACCGCGCTGGGCCACTCGGTCAGGCCGTTGACCTCCTCCAGGATCCCGGCATCGATGCGCGCGGTGCCGCCCGCTCCGCGTGCCGCGGCCTCGACCTCGGCGACGATGCGCGCGCGGCGCTCGTCAGGGTCGGCCAGCACCTTCGCGCCGCGCAGCGCCTCGACGTAGTCGCCGGGCGCGCCGATCCAGACCGGCTTGTCATGCATGAAGCGGTGTCCGCGGCTCATGCGGTCGCTGCGCACGCCCAGCAGGCCGGCGTCGACCACGTCGCGCCCGAGCAGCACCACCAGCCAGTGCACCGGCCGGGCGAAACCGTACTCGTGCGCGCCCCAGCGCATCGGCTTGGGGATCGGCATCGCCGCGACCGCGTCGGCGACGATCGCCTCGAGCAGGTTGGCGGTCGCCGCACCCGGCGTGGTGGTGCGGTGGACGAAGCGTTCGCCCTTTTTGTCGGTGGTTCGCCCGAGCGCGGTCCAATCCACCCCGGCCTTGGCGGCGAAGCCCTGCAGCGCGCGGGTCGGCTGGCCATCGGCGTCCAGCGCGATGTTGAGGTAGGGACCCAGCACCTCGGAGGTCCGCTCGGGCTGGGTCGATGCCACGCCCGGCAACAGCACCGCCAGCCGGCGCGGAGTGTAGAGCGGCTTGGCCTCGCCACGTTCGAACGCGATGCCGCGTCGCGCCAGTCCGTCCAGGATGCCGTCGAACAGCGCCTGCGCCAGCCCGGGCAATGCCTTGACCGGCAGTTCCTCGGTGCCCAGTTCGACCAGCAGCGGGGTCATGGTGGTGGTCATCATGCAGCCTCCCCGGCGACCGGAGTGGCGGGTTGCTTCAGTCCAGGGAAACCGAGCTTCTCGCGTTGCGCGTAGTAGGCCTCGGCCACGCCCTGGGCGATGCGGCGCACGCGCAGGATGTAGCGCTGGCGCTCGGTCACGGAGATGGCACGGCGCGCATCGAGCATGTTGAAGCTGTGGCTGGCCTTCATCACCTGCTCGTAGGCCGGCAGCGGCAGGCCCAGCTCGACCAGCTTGGCCGCCTCGGCCTCGCAGGCGTCGAAGCGGTGGAACAGCTCGGCCACGTCGGCGTGCTCGAAGTTGTAGGTGCTCTGCTCGACTTCGTTCTGGTGGTAGACGTCGCGGTAGGTCACCGGGGTGCCGTCCGGACCGTGGGTCCAGACCAGGTCGAACACGTTGTCGACGCCCTGCAGGTACATGCACAGGCGCTCGAGACCGTAGGTGATCTCACCCAGGACGGGCTTGCACTCCATCCCGCCGGCCTGCTGGAAGTAGGTGAACTGGGTCACCTCCATGCCGTTGAGCCAGACTTCCCACCCCAGCCCCCAGGCGCCCAGCGTCGGCGACTCCCAGTTGTCCTCGACCAGGCGCAGGTCGTGCACCAGCGGGTCCACGCCGAGCGCCTTGAGCGAGTCGAAGTACAGCTCGACGATGTTGTCGGGCGAGGGCTTCATTGCCACCTGGTACTGGTAGTAGCGCTGCAGGCGGTTGGGGTTGTCGCCGTAGCGGCCGTCGGTGGGGCGCCGGCAGGGCTGCACGTAGGCGGCGTTCCAGGGTTCCGGCCCGAGCGAGCGCAGGAAGGTCGCCGGGTGGAAGGTGCCGGCGCCGACCTCCAGGTCGAGCGGCTGGATCAGCACGCAGCCACGGTCGGCCCAGTACGTGTTCAGGCGCTGGATCAGCTGCTGGAAGGTGGGCGCCGGAGCGGCGTCCGCGGAGGCGTGCGACATGGTCTCGGGCCCGTGGTGCAAAGCGGGCTAGTATACGGCGCGCTCCCGCCAGCCCCCTTCCGCGAAGTCCGAATGACCGCACCGTCGACCGCTCCCTTCCTGATCATCGAGACCGGCAAGCCGGTCGGCCCGATGCAGCGCCATGGCGACTTCCCCCACTGGATCCGGGTGGCGGCCGGCATGTCGCGCGACGCCGCGGTGGTGGTCGACGTGCAGGGCGGTGAGCCGCTGCCGGTGCGCGAGGGCTTTGCCGGCGTCATCGTCACCGGCTCCGGGGCGATGGTCACCGAGCGGCTGGACTGGAGCGAGGCCACCGCGGCCTGGCTGCGCGAGGCCGCCCACGCGGGCCTGCCCGTCTTCGGTATCTGCTACGGCCACCAGTTGCTGGCGCACGCGCTTGGCGGCGAGGTCGGCAACAACCCGGCCGGGCGCGAGATGGGCACGGTCGAGGTCGAACTGCTGCCGGCCGCATCCGACGACGCGCTGCTGGCGCCGTTGCCGGCGCGTTTCGACGCGCAACTGACCCATATGCAGTCGGTGCTGCGCGTGCCCGACGGTGCCGTAGTGCTGGCCCGGTCGGCGGGCGACCCGTGCCAGGCGTTCCGCTGGGGCGAGGCGGCCTGGGGCGTGCAGTTCCATCCCGAATTCAGCGCGACCCACATGCGCGGCTATATCCAGGCCCGCAAGGTCCCGTTGCAGCGCGAGGGGCTCGACCCCGCGGCGATGCTGTCGGCGGTCGGCGCCGCCCCGGAAGCGCGGCGCGTGCTGCGCCGTTTCGTCCACCACGCGCGCGGGCTGGCCCCGTCGGCCTGAACGCCCCGCCCGCGGGCGGCAGGCAGTGCTAACGTTCCGGATGGCTGCGCGGTCGCGCAAGCCACTGGATTCGAACGGTTCTTCCAAGTTTCGGGGATAGGCGATGGACGGGATTCGCAAGGTGCGCGCCGGTGCGGGCGCGGAGTGGTTGATGGGCGGCATCGCCCTGTTGCGCAAGGCGCCGCTGCAGCTTGGGCTGCTCGGCCTGATCTGGGGCGGGCTGTCGGCGCTCGGTTCGCTCGGCGGCCAGGTGTGGCTGAGCCTGTTGCTGGCGCTGGCCGGTCCGGTGCTGTTCGGTGGCGTCGTCTACGCCGCGCGCGAGGTCGACCAGGGCCGCCCGGCTAATCCGGCGCACCTGGTCCAGGGCATGCGCGACGGCAAGCTGCTGCGCCTGCTGGCGATGCTGCTGCCGCAGATCGCCGCGCTGGTGGTGATGGGCGTGCTGCTGGTGGCGATGATCGGCCCCGAGCAACTGCAGCACACCACCCAGGTGTTGGCGCAGCTGCAGACCAACCCGGACCCGGCCCTGGCCGAGACGCTGCCGACCGGCCGCCTGCTGCTGTGGATGCTGGCCGTGCTTGTGGTTGGGGTGATCTCCGGCTTCTTCACCTTCGTTGCGATTCCCGAGGTGATGTTCACCGACCGCGGTGCGTTCGCGGCGATGAAGCTGAGCCTGCGCACCTGCCTGCGCAATCTCGGCGCGCTGGTGGTGCTGGTGGTGCTGATGATGATCGCGGTGATCGCGCTGAGCCTGGTGCTGCAGTTGCTGGCGCTGGTGCTTGCCTTCGCGCTGGGTGCGCAGGCGGCGACGTTCGCCACCCAACTGCTGCTGATGGCGATGCTGCTGCCGGTGATGGGCGGCGCGGTCTACCTCGCCTGGCGGCAGACCGTCGGCGATGCGCCGTCGGCCGCGGTTCCGCCGGCACCGGCGCGCGGCATCGAGGCCTGACCGGCCGACAGGTTCGCCCCGGGGAAGGGGGCAACACCGTGCGCGCGTCGCGCGGCTTGGATGCGCCGGCCGCTGGCCGGCGTTGGATGGATTGCCACAGATAGGGGAAGGGAATGACAACACGTGCAATGGGACCGCTGGCCGCACTCGGCTGGCTCAAGAACGCGGTCAACCTGGGCCGCAACAATCCGAAGGCGGTGTTCGGCGGCGCCGCGCTGCTGCTGGTGACGGCGGTCGTGGCGACGCTGGCTGTCGGCCTGCTCTCGGGCCTGGTCGCGGCGTTTGCCGGCAGCGGCACGGGCGCGATGTTTGCTGCCATGTTGCTGGTACTGGTGCCGCTGATGGTCGTGATCGGCATGCTTACCGTTGGCTACCTGCGACTGGTCGATGCGGTCGAGAGCGGCCGACCGGCGCGCGCGCTCGACGTGTTCGGCGGCTTTGGCGACCTGCCAACCTCGCTGCGCGTGATCGGCCTGATGATCCTGATCGCGGTGCTGCAGAACCTGCTGATCTTTGGCGTACTGTCGGTGTTCGCCGCCGGCGTGCTGGAGTGGTACATGCAGACGATGCAGGCGTCGATGACCGGCGACGTTACCGCTGCAATGGCACAGATGCCCGCGGGCCTCGGTACGGCCTACCTCGCGATGATGGTGGTCGGGATGGTGTTCTTCGGCGTGCAGGCGGTGGCGCTCGGCCAGGTGGCGCTGCGCGGTCGCGGCCTGTTCGCCGGGCTCGGCGACGGCTTCGCCGGCGCGTTCAAGAACCTGCTGCCGCTGCTGGTGCTGACGCTGGGTTACATCGTGGGCCTGGTCCTGCTGGGCATCCTCGCGGTCCTGCTGGTGACGCTGGTGGGCGTGCTGATGAAGGCGGTCGGCGCGTGGCTGGGCTTCGTCATCGCGGTGCCGCTGTACCTGGCTTTCGTGCTCGCCCTGATCGTGGTCGGCTTCGGCGCGATGTACCACCTGTGGCGCGACGTCTGCAGTGGCCGCGAGACCCCCGCGATGCCGGCGGACGCCTTGACGGCCTGATCGTTCGCAGGTGCGTGTCCAGCGCGGGGCGGCCC
>NZ_JBJXHK010000079.1:0-8705 GCF_046638635.1 Lysobacter zhanggongensis | reverse complement strand
ACGGCTGGTCGCGATCGAGGCACTCGGCGCGCTGGCCGAGGACATCGACCGCAGCGCCCTGCGGCTGCACCGCGCCTTCAGCGAGCCGCGCGCGACGCGCCGGTCGTTGCGGGTGTTTCCCGACATCGCCACCGCGGTGGAGACACGCGTGGCCAGTGGCGGGATCGAGGTGGCGGCCGCGCGCCTGCTGGTGGAGCGCGGCGTCGCCCCGGCGCGCTTCGACGGGTCCCAGGGTGGCTACACCTGGCGCAGCGACCCGCGCCTGACCCGGCCGACCGCGATCCGCATGAGCGAGGACCAGGTCCGCGACCTGCTCACCGCGATCGAGTGCCCGACCCGCGTGGTCTATGCCAACCCGGCCCAGCCGTACTTCCCCGAAGCACTGCGGCGCGCGCGCTTTGCCTGCCTGCGCCACGGCGAGCTGGTCGTGCTTGACGGCGGACACCACCTGCACATGGAACAGCCCGAAGCGGTCACCGCGGCGATCGGCGGGCACTTCGCCGGGCCGCGGCATTGAGCGTGCGCGGTACCGCTAGGGAGCTTCGCGCAGCTGCACGCTGATCATCGAAGTGTCGCCCTCCCGCCCGAACGACAGCGCCGCGTGGCGTTCGTCCTTTTCCCAGGCCAGCATCGCGCCGTTCTCGTGCTCCATCGCCATGACCTGCTTCCAGCCCTGCGCGGCCATCCGCTCACCGGCATCGCGGCGGAGCGCGTCGACCGGGCTGTCGCTGCTCATGCCGATCATCCACATGCCGTCGGCGTCGACCACGCTGCGCACCCGGTAGTCCGCGGGACGCCAGACGTCGTCGGGGAAGCCGGCCGGCAGGTCGAGGTCGTCGCCATGGCTGACGGTGGCCTTGCTGCCGTCCTCGCCGGTGAAGGTCATCCGGTCGCCGTCGCGCTCGACCTCCAGCTTGCCGTCGCTGGCGGCGCGGACCGCGGCTTCGGTGGCGGCGTCTTCCATCGACTTGCCGCAACCGGCCAGCGTCGCCAGCACGGTAGCGGCCAGCGCAACGGCGATCAGCGGACGCAGGACAGGGATCGGCTTTGCTGTGGTGGACATCGCGGGCCTAAAGGTGTCGCCGGCACGGGCCGGCATTGCAGCCAACGCGAACGCGCGGCCGCCGGGGACACCTGTAGCCCAGGACGCGGGTCAGGAGATGTGTCTGCGCATGCGTCAGGACGCGGGTGACGGCGCCAACAGCGCGCGCAGGCCGGCTTTCAGCCGGGTACCTTCCGTCCGGAAGTACGTGCGCTCGTCGCGCCAGGCCGGGAAACGCGCCTCGACCGCGGCCCAGAAGGCCGGCGAGTGGTCGTGGTGCAGCAGGTGGCACAGCTCGTGGACCAGCACGTACTCGAATGCCGACGGGCGTGCGAGCACCAGTGCCAGGTCCAGCGCGACTGTTCCGTCGGGCGCGAGCGACCCCCATTGCGAACGCATCGGCTTGAACCGGAACCGGCGTGGCGCGCGTGGCCGGCCGTCGACCTGCAACCGGTCGAGGTAGCGCGGCAGCCAGTGGCCGACGTCGGCGCGTGCCTGCGCCTCGTAGAAGTCATGGAGCGCGCGGGCCAGTGCCGGTGCGCCGGCCCGTGCGGAGACGGTGAACCGCCAGCCCGCGCCATCGCCTGCAGGTTGCACGCCGGTGTAGCGCCCGGCCACCCATGTCAGCGGCTGGTCCTGGCCACGCAACGGCAGCACCGACGTGTCGAACGGCTGCAGCCGCGGCAGGTCGACCGGCNGGAGACGGTGAACCGCCAGCCCGCGCCATCGCCTGCAGGTTGCACGCCGGTGTAGCGCCCGGCCACCCATGTCAGCGGCTGGTCCTGGCCACGCAACGGCAGCACCGACGTGTCGAACGGCTGCAGCCGCGGCAGGTCGACCGGCACGTGGCGGTTGAGTTGGGAAGCGAGCCAGTCGCGGTGCGCGATCGCGAAGCGCTCGGCGGTCGCGGCGCTGGCCCGCGCGGGCAGGGTGAGCCGCGCGCCCCGGTCGTCGACCGTCAGCTTGATCCGCCGCGCGCGTGGGTCGCGCACGCGCTCAACCTCGATCGTCCGGCCGTCGGCCAGTGCCAGCGTGAACGCGTCGCGCTCGATCGTGCGCGGTTTGGCGGCCAGCAGGCGGAACGGGTTGGGCATGGGGGGATGGTGGACGAACCGCTGGGTCCTGTCCCGCGGGATCGGCACGCCGACCCGCGGACGGATGCCGGCCGGGCTAGTCCGCCTTGCTCAGCTTCATCGCCGATTCCAGCACGGCGAACAGCCGCTTGACCTCGGCGCTCATCAGCGCGAAACGCGCATCCAGCTCGGCGCGCGCGTCATCGGCGTTGTTGTTGTCGAGCTCGTCGACCGCGCCGTCGAGCAGCTTGAACTTGCGCACCACCAGGTCGTCGCCGAGCACGAACGAGACATGGTCGTCCAGGCTCAGCGCCAGCCGGGTGACCTGCTTGCCGGTTTCCAGGTGGCGGGCGATCTCGTCGCTGTGCAGGTCCATGCGCTGCACCTTGACCACCGCGCCCTGGTCGACCGGGTCGCGCAGCTCGCATTCGTCGCCGATCGACAGCCCCTCGGGCAGCGGCTCGCCGGCGACCCAGCCGGTCAGGATCGAGCGCGGCGCGATCTCGGCGTTGAGTGGCAGCGCCGGGAAGCTGCCGAGCGCGCGCCGCACCTCGCTGCAGACGTTCTCGGCCGACTTGCGGCTGGAACTGTCGATCGCGATCACGCCGTGGCCGGTGTCGAGCAGGGCATCGGTGCGGCTGGGCTTGATGAACGCGCGCGGCATCAGGTCGGTGATCAACTCGTCCTTGAGCCGCTTGCGGGTACGCCCGCCCGGGCGGCGGCCTTCCTTCTGCTCGATTTCGTCGAGCTTGCGGGCAAGCATCTCGTTGACCACCGCGCCCGGCAGCAGCCGGTCTTCGCCGCCAATGGTGATCCAGATGGCATCCCCCTGGCGCCCGGCCAGGACCTCCGCGTCACGCCCGTACGGCGATACGAAGCCGCGGCTGGACAGTTCCAGCGGACCGACCGGCTTGAGCTGGCACTGGTCCAGGCCGGCGTCGAGATCGTCGAGCTTGGTGGTGGAGGGGAAGCGGAAGAAGGTCAGGTTGCGGAAGAACATGCGGAATCCAGTTGGAGGTGCGTCCGGAGGCGCGCCGCACGCGCCGCGCCACGGAGCGGCGCGGAGGCGGGGCGGGCGGCAGGGGTCAGTCGGCGGTGGCGGGACGGGGTGCCAGGCCGAGGAAATCGAACAGCTTCGGGTCGCTGAGCTGGGACGGCCGGATGTCGCCCAGCGCGCGGGCGATGGTTTCGATCCGCCCCGGGGTCTCGCGCTCCCAGTCGGCCATCATCCGCTGCACCTGCTTGCGCTGCAGGTTCTCCTGCGAACCGCACAGGTTGCACGGGATGATCGGGAAATCCTTCAGCCGCGCGTAGCGGCCGATGTCGGCTTCGGCGACGTACGCGAGCGGCCGGATCACTACATGCCGGCCGTCGTCGCTGAGCAGCTTTGGCGGCATGCCCGAGACCTTGGCATGGAAGAACAGGTTGAGGAAGAAGGTCGCCACCAGGTCATCGCGGTGGTGGCCCAGGGCGATCTTCGTGAACCCGTGCTCGGCGGCGAAGGTGTACAGCGCGCCACGCCGCAGCCGCGAGCACAGCGAGCACATCGTCTTGCCCTCCGGGACGACGCGGGTGACCACCGAGTAGGTGTCCTGCTCGAGGATCCGGTAGTCGACCCCGATCGATTCGAGGTAGCCCGGCAGCACGTGCGCGGGGAAGTCGGGCTGCTTCTGGTCGAGGTTGACCGCGGTGATCGAGAACGACACCGGCGCCTTCTTCTGCAGCTGCAGCAGCACGTCCAGCATCGTGTAGCTGTCCTTGCCGCCGGACAGGCAGACCATCACCCGGTCGCCGTCCTCGATCATTCCGAAGTCGGCGATCGCCTGGCCGACCTGGTGCCGCAGGCGCTTGCCCAGGCGCTCCAGCTCGCCGGCGCGCGGGACCGGCTCGGCCAGCGGCAGGGTGTCGGCGGCGCCGGTGGGCGTCGGGTCAAGCAGGGGCAAGGGGGTGTTCATCAGGTGGACGATTCTACCGGGCGTCCGTCGCACGGACCGGGCCGACGGTCGCGGCGGGAGTGGGCCAATCCAGCGGGTTCCCGGCACGTGCGGCCCGACGACTGGCCGCGGGGCGCCACCGCGCACGGGAACGGCGGCGCGCTAAGCTGGCCGCCATGACCGAAAGCGATGATCCCGCCGAGATTGCCCGACGCCTGGCCGCGCTGCGGCTGGAGCACCGCGACCTCGACGTCGCGATCAGCGGCCTGTCGACCCTCGCCGGCCACGACGACCTCGCCCTCAAGCGCCTGAAGCGCCGCAAGCTGCAACTCAAGGACGCGATCGCCCGGCTGGAAAGCGCGCTGATCCCCGACGAGCCGGCATAAGCCTGCAGTCTCCCGGATGCCACGGTAGGAGCGACGTCAGTCGCGACCCTGAGGCATGGTAGGAGCGACGTAAGTCGCGACCCGCCGAACCCGGCCGAAGCGTCGTTGGCGGGCAGCGGGCCAGCTCCACGGAGCGGCTTCCTCCGCCAATGCGGTAGCCGGTTTTCAACACCTTCCCGACCGATGTACAGGTCGCGACTTACGTCGCTCCTACGGGCGGAGGCTGCGCGGGCGGTCGCGCAAGGGCGGCGGTACGGGTAGGACGGTGGCGCTATTGCGGCCGGCGGTAGCCGCCGCGCACGCCGTCCTTCGACAACACCCATTGCCACAGCTGCAGTTCGCGCGCGCGGAAGGCGCCGGCGCACGACAGCAGGTAGTAGCGCCACTTGCGCCGGAACGTCTCGCCCAGCCGCTCGGCGAAGCGCGGCCAGGCCGCCTCGAAGTTGTCGTGCCAGGCCATCAGCGTGCGGTCGTAGTCGGCGCCGAAGTTGTGCAGGTCTTCGCAGACGAACACGCCATCGATCGCGTCGCCGATCTGACCGATCGAGGGTGTCTCGCCATTGGGGAAGATGTGCTTGTCGATCCAGCGGTCGGGCACCGCGTCGCGCCGGTTCTTGCCGATCGTGTGCAGCAGGAAGAGCCCGTCGTCGGCCAGGCAGCGCGCGGCGACCTCCATGTACTGGCGGTGGTTCTTGCGCCCGACGTGTTCGAACATGCCGACGCTGACGATCGCGTCGAAGCGGTCATCCAGCTCGCGGTAGTCCTGCAGCCGGAACGTCAGCGGCAGCCCGGCGTAACGCTCGCGTGCCCACTCCGCCTGCTCCCTGGAAACCGTCACGCCGACGCCTTCGACGCCGTGGTGGCGCGCCGCGTAGCCCATGAAGCTGCCCCACCCACAGCCGATGTCGAGCACCCGCATCCCCGGTTGCAGCCGCAGCTTTCGGCAGATCAGTTCGAGCTTGGCCTCCTGCGCCGCCGCCAGCGTGTCGGCATCGCGCCAGTAGCCGCAGGAGTAGGCCATCAACGGGTCGAGCATGGCCTCGTAGAAGTCGTTGCCGAGGTCGTAGTGGGCGCGGCCAACCTGCCAGGCGCGGGTGCGGTTCTGCCGGTTGAACAGGCGGACCTGCAGGGCATGCCACGCCAGCCGCGCCGGCTGCACCTCGCGGTCGATGTGGGCGCGCAGCAGGTGGTCGAAGAACGCGTCGAGCCGCTCGCAGTCCCAGGCCCCGGCCATGTACGCCTCGCCGAGCCCGAGGTTGCCCTCCGCCAGCGCCCGCTCCAGCGCGCCGGGATCGTGCAGCCGCATGTCCCACGGGCGGTCGCCGTCGATGCGGATGTCGGCCCGGCCGAGCAGGCCGGCGACCAGCTGCTGCGGGGCACTGTCCAGGCGTGCGATGGCGTCGGTCGCGGTCGTTTCGGTGGGGTCGGGCGTGTCCGTGACGTCGTCGGAGACGGCGGTGTCGGGCGGCGGCACCATGCGCGATTCCTCGTGCTGGGTCGCGGCACACGCCCGCGGAAACCCGCGGCAGGGCGATGGCGGCCGGCCCGCGACGACTCCGGTCGCGCCGGGGCCATCGTAACGCCGCCGTTGGAGCGCTGCAGCCGCTGCCGCGCCGTCAGTCGGCCGGCATCGCCTCGCTGTCGGGCCGCGCCGCCTCCGGGCTGACCTTCTCGATGCTGTGGCGCAGTTCGCGGCCGAGGATGAACTTGGCGTCGCGCGCCCAGGCCTCCAGCCGCTGGTCGAATGCCAACTTGCCGTTCTCGTCGACCCAGACCAGCTTGAGCTGGCGCAGCTTCTGGATGAAGCCGCGGAACAGGGTCTTGTCGAAGAACTCCGGCGCGGCCGGCGCGTACAGCAGGCTCAGGCGCTGCGCGGCGAGCTGGCACAGGCTCTCGAGCTCGCCGGCCGACAGCGTGCCGGCGCCGTTCTTGGCCAGCACCGAAATCGCGATGTAGTAGCGCTCGAACGCCTGTTGCAGCGAGTGGCCGATCGCGCGCAGGCGGAACACCTCGTCGCTCTGACCGGTGTTGCGCGCGAGGATGCCGCCGTCCTCGTCGTTGACCCGCTCCAGCAGGCCCTCGCGGACGAACACGTCGATCGTGCCGGTGAGCCGGCCGACGAACTCGTCGTCGCTCCACGGCAGGAACAGCTCGGACTGCAGGAACGGGTACACGCTGCGGCCGAGCCGGAGCACGCTGTCCTGCGCCATCCGCCGGTTGTTCTGGAAGCAGCAGGCCACCCAGGCCGCCGCCGTGAACAGGTGCAGCACGTTGTTGCGGAAGTAGCTCAGCAGCACCGCCTTGTCGCCGCCGACGTGCAGCACGTCGCCGAGCGGGTGGACGGTGCGCGTCAGCACGTTGATCTCCTCGCCGTGGGCGACGATCTCGGCCGGCGCGTGCGGGGTGACGGTGACCCGGTCCGAGTAAGGCAGCTCGGCCAGCAGGGTCTTGGACAGCGCGATCTGCGCGAGCAGGTCGGACTCGCCCATCGCGTGCTTGGGCGTGGACAGCAGCGCCAGCGCCAGCAGGTTGATCGGGTTCACGTCGGCGGCGCGGTTGACGTTGACCTGGATCCGGTCGGCCAGCGCATCGACCGTGTTGGACAGCCAGATCGGCTTGTCGTCGTCCGACACCGCGCTGCCGTCCCACCCGGTCGCATGCTCGGCCAGCACCTCGCCCAGCCGGATCGGCTCGCCGAAGTTGACCACCACTTGGCCGTAGTTGCTGCGCAGCACCTTGGGGATGCCGGTGAGCAGCTGCCAGATCGACTCCTTTTCCTTCGGCTTGCCGGTCAGCTCGTCGAGGTAGCTGTTGCCCTCCATCAGCTTCTCGTAGCCGATGTAGATGGGCTGGAACAGCACCGGCCGGGTCGGCTGGCGCAGGTAGGCGCGCACGGTCATCGCCAGGGTGCCGCCCTTGGGCGGCAGCAGCCGGCCGGTGCGCGAGCGTCCGCCCTCGATGAAGTACTCGATCGAGTAGCCACCCGCGACCAGCTGCGCCATGTACTCGCGGAACACCGCCGAATACAGCGCGTTGCCGCGGAAGCTGCGGCGGGCGAAGAACGCGCCGCCCTTGCGCAGCACGGTGCCGATGACCGGCAGGTTGAGGTTGATGCCGGCGAAGATGTGCGGCGGCACGATGCCCTTGGTGTAGAGCAGGTAGCTCAGCAGCAGGTAGTCCATGTGGCTGCGGTGGCACGGCACGTAGACCACCTCGTGGCCCGGCGCGGCCTGCTTGAGCTTGTCCAGGTGATGGACGAGCACGCCGCGGTAGATCCGGTTCCAGACGAAGGTCAGCAGGAAGCTGGCCGACCGCACGACCGGATGCGAGTAGTCGGCGGCGATCTCGTAGGCGTAGCCGTGGGCCTTCTTCCAGGCCTCGGCCGGGCTGGAGTTGTCGCGCCGGGCCTGGTCGGCGATCGCATCCTTCACCGGCGGGGCGGTGAGCACGCGGTCGACCAGCAGCCGCCGGGTCGACAGGTCGGGGCCGATCACCGCAGCACGGATCAGCCGGAAATGAGTGCGCAGCACGCGCGAGAGCTTGCGGACGGTGCGCTCGGGCGGCAGGTCCTCGGCGATGATCGAGCGCAGGTTGACCGGGGGGGCGAAGCGCACGGTGGTGTCGCGGCCGTTGAGGGCGATCGCGAGCAGCCGGCGGAAACGCCCGACCAGCGCCCAGTTCTCCGAGAACAGCACGCTGAACCAGCCGCTCTGCTTGTCCGGCGCGCGGCCGACGAAGATCGACACGGGGACCAGCTGGACGTCCAGCGCCGGGTCCTCGCGGTGCGCTTCGAGCAACCGGGCGAGCGAGCCGGAGTGGGTCTTGGCCGACGGCGGCGCGCTGCCCAGCGACTGCTGCAGTGGCGCCAGCGCACTGACGTTGCGGCGCGACAGCGCCACGTAGGCCCGCTTGCGTCCGATCGGATCACCCGGCAGCGGCTGCAGCGGCGAGGGCAGGCCGGTCTCGCGGCAGGCCCGGTCGAGGATCAGCGCGTTGGACAGGCCGTAGTCCTCCAGCACGTAACAGACCGGCCGGCCCTCGAGCTCCGGGGCGTGGTTGACCGGGTCGGCAGGCTCGATCGTCAGCGACACCCACGGCTCCATCACCCGGCCCAGCAGGCGCGACCACAATGGGCGGCGCTGGGCATCGGACGAACGGCGCACGAGGGGCGTGCGTGGTTCGGCCACCGGCGGCGGCATCGGCAGCTCGTCCTGGGTGGCAGGCGGCGCGGTGCGGCCGGGCATGCCACCGAGCGTGGAGCCGGGCTCGA
>NZ_JBJXHK010000078.1:0-8848 GCF_046638635.1 Lysobacter zhanggongensis | reverse complement strand
CGGCAACCTGCTCGCCGGCTACCGCGCGAAGCTGCCGGATGGCCGCGCCAGCGATGGCCTGCTGATCGGCGCGGCCGCCGGCACGCCGGTGACCGCGGTGGCCGACGGCACCGTCGTCTATTCGGAGTGGATGAGCGGCTTCGGCCTGATCCTGATCATCGACCACGGCAACGGCTACATGAGCCTGTACGCCCACAACGACGCGCTCCTGCGCGATGCCGGCGACGCGGTGAAGCGTGGCGACCGGGTCGCGACGGTGGGCAGTTCCGGCGGGCACGGGCGCCCGGCGCTGTACTTCGAACTGCGCCGCAACGGCGAACCGGTCGATCCGGGCAGCTGGCTCCGCCGCTGAGGCGCTGCACGGGATTTACGGAAACTTCCGCACCCGCGACTTAAGGTCGGCTGACGCCGGCCCTGCCGGTCGACATACTTGGTTGAACGACCGCGGCTGCCCCCGGTCCGTAACTCGTGACCGTAGCCCGTGTCCCCCGGAGTCCGCCTGATGCCCCATCGCCGCCTCGTTCCGCTCGCCCTCGCCATCGGCCTGTCGCTGGCCAGCCTTCCGGTCACCGCGCAGCAGGCCGCGCAACCACCGGCGAAGGATGCCGCGGCGGCGTCGGCATCCAACATCCCGCTCGACGAGATCCGCCGGTACGTGGCGGTGTACAGCGCGGTCAAGGCGGCATACGTCGAGCCGGTCGACGACGAGCAACTCATGCACTCCGCGATTCGGGGGTTGCTGCTAGACCTCGACCCGCACAGCGCCTACCTGGAAGCCGACGCCACCGACGATTTCGAGGAGCAGGCGCGCGGTAACTACGACGGCATCGGGGTCGAGATCTTCCGCCAGCCCGACGGCAGCCTGCGCGTGATCGCGCCAATCGATGACACCCCGGCCGCCCGCGCCGGGGTCAAGGCCGGCGACCTTATCGTCGCCGTCGACGGCAAGCCGCTGCGCGCCGGCGAAGGCGACAGTTCGACCCCACTGCGCGGCGAAGCCGGTACCAGTGTCGAGTTGACCATCCTGCGCGACGGGGCCGACGAGCCGGTCAAGCTGACCGTCGAACGCCAGACCATCCGCATCGCCAGCGTGCGCAGCCGGATGCTCGAGCCGGGCTTCGGCTACCTGCGCGTCAGCACCTTCCAGGCCGACACCGCCGCCGATTTCGAACGCCAGCTGGGCGAGCTTGCCACGCAGGCCGGTGGCCGCCTGCGCGGACTGGTGATCGACCTGCGCAGCAACCCGGGCGGGCTGCTCAACTCGGCCGTGCAGATCGCCGACGCGCTGCTGGAGGACGGCGGCATCGTCAGCACGCGCGGCCGCATCCCGGTCAGCGACGCCACCTTCAGCGCCACCCCGGGCGACCGCCTGCACGGCGCGCCGGTGGTGGTGCTGGTCGACGCGGGTTCGGCCAGCGCCTCGGAGGTACTGGCTGGTGCGCTCGGCGACAACGGCCGTGCCCGTATCGTCGGCAGCCGCACGTTCGGCAAGGGCTCGGTGCAGACCGTGCTGCCGCTCGACAACGGTGACTCGGTCAAGCTCACCACCGCGCGCTATTACACCCCGGATGGACGCTCGATCCAGGCGCTCGGCATCGTGCCCGACGTGGTCCTGCACGCCGAGGAGGGCGGTGACGACGGCCGTCCGGCCGGCTACACCGAGGCCGACCTGCCGGGTCACCTGGGGGCGGAAGTGCCCGACGACGGCGACGGCGAGGCGCTGCCCGGCATCAACGCCGGCGAGGTGCTCGAGGGCGAGGGCCACGTCACTGCGGCCCTGGCCGAGCTCAAGAAGCTGGTCGCGGGAGCGAGCCCCGGTGCTGATGCCGGTGCCGGTGCGAACGATGACGCGGACCGGGACGCTGTGCCGGTCGAGGGCTGACGCCGGACCTCAGAACCCGCGTCGCCGCCGCAACCGACGGGCGATGCCGGCCCGTGCCAGCAATGCGAACGCGCCACCGAACGCGAATCCCGCCAGGTGGGCCGACCAGGCCACCGCGCCGAACGCCGGGCCGATGAAGGTAAACACCACCTGCAACGCCGCCCAGACGCCGATGAGGAGCGGTGCGGGCACTTTGACGAATTGCAGGAACAGCCCCAGCGGCACCACCACGCCCAGCTTGGCCGAGGGGAACAGCGCCAGGTAGGCACCGATCAGGGCCGACACCGCGCCGCTGGCCCCGATGATCAGCCGGTCCGGGGTGCCGATGGCCAGCACCGCGGCCAGGTTGGCGACCGCGCCGCCCACGAGGAACAGCAGTACGAACCGCCACGGGCCCATCGCGCGTTCGGCCGGCAGCCCGAAGATCAGCAGGAACACCAGGTTGCCCAACAGATGGGCCCAGTCGGCGTGCAGGAACAGCGCCGTGACCAGCCGCAGCAGGCTGCCGTCGCCCGGCGCGGCCTGCCAGGCCGCGGGCGTGGTCAGCCCGCCCGACAACGCGCCCCACTCCATGACCCACCTCGACTGCTCGGCCGCCGGGGCCCAGGCCAACCAGGTGAAGCTGCCCCAGAGGGCCGCGAAAAGCAGCGGCGTGGCCCATCGGAGGGGCGGCTTCTGGCGCGACGGAATGGACAGGAACAAGGCGGGTCCTCGCTTCCGGCGCATTGTTAGCGCGGGGTTAATCGGCACGCTATAGTGCAGACGGCGCCGTATGGCGGCAGCCCCGGCGCCCGCCGGTGACCGGCCCGGCCGGCGCTGCAGGCAGGGCCGAAGAAAAACATAAAACTCCAATGGAGACCACACGCATGCATCACGCACACCGCACCACCCTCACGGCGCTCGCGCTGGGCATCGCCGGCGTACTTGCGCTTGGCCAGGCCCACGCCACCGGCTTCCAGATCCGCGAGAACAGCGTCAAGAACCTCGGCCGTGCCAACGCCGGTACCGCCGTGGCGCAGGATGATGNGCATGCATCACGCACACCGCACCACCCTCACGGCGCTCGCGCTGGGCATCGCCGGCGTACTTGCGCTTGGCCAGGCCCACGCCACCGGCTTCCAGATCCGCGAGAACAGCGTCAAGAACCTCGGCCGTGCCAACGCCGGTACCGCCGTGGCGCAGGATGATGCCTCGGTCGTTTCCAACAATCCGGCCGCGATGGTCAACCTCGACCGCACCACGGTGCAGATCGACGCGACCATCATCGACCTCAATGCCGAATTCACCGGCGGCGGCCAGGCCGCGGCCGGCACGCCGCTGGCGCAGCCGCTGACCGGCGGTGATGGCGGCGACCCGGGCGACCCGACCGCGGTCCCGGCGATTGCGATCGTCGCCCCGCTGCACGGCGCGTTCGAAGGCCTGACCGTCGGCGCGAGCATCAGCGCACCGTTCGGCCTGGCCACCGAGTACGACCGCGACTGGGTCGGCCGCTACAACGCAGTCGAGTCGGACGTGAAGACCGTCGACTTCACCCTGTCGGCCGCGGTCGAGCTGCACGAGACCTTCTCGGTCGGCGTCGGCCTGATCTACCAGCACGCCGACGTGACGCTGTCCAACGCAGTCGACTTCGGCTCGGGCATCTGCCGCGTCAACATCGCCGCGTGCATCACGCCCGACCCGGTCAACGCGCCGTTCGGCCCGCAGAAGAACGACGGCTTCGTCGAAGTCAGCGGCACCGACAACGGCCTGGGCTGGCTGCTCGGCTTCCAGTTCCGCCCGACCGAGCGCCTGGCGATCGGCTACTCGCACCACTCCGAGATCGACCACGAAATCGACGGCGACGTCGACTTCACCGTCCCGGCGGCGGTCGTCGCGGCAATGGGTCCGATGGCGGTGGCCTACGCCGACGGCCCCGGCGGCGCCAAGCTGACCACCCCGAGCGTCGACACCCTGAGCGTGCAGTACGACTTCACGGACTCGTTCCGGATGATGGCCGACGTCCAGCGCACCGGCTGGGAGTCGCTGCAGGCGGTCAACATCGAGCGTTCCAACGGGACCCCGATCGCCAGCGAGCAGTTCCAGTGGGAAGACTCCACGATGGTTGCCCTGGGTGGCGAGTACGACCTCAACGAGGCGTTCACCCTGCGCGCCGGTGCGGCGGTCGACGAGACCCCGACCAATGACGAGCACCGCACCCCGCGCCTGCCCGACAACGACCGCCAGCTGTACACGGTCGGCCTGACCTGGCACGCCTCGCCGAACCTGAGCATCGATGCGGCCTACATGCGCATCGAGATCGACTCCCCGACCGTCGAGTCGGTGTCCAGCAGCGGCAGCGTGCTGGTCGGCGAGTTCGATGGCCACGCGAACCTGTTCGGCGTCGCGGCGCAGTACAAGTTCTGATCGATCGCACCATGCAGAACGAAAAAGCCCCGCTCCGGCGGGGCTTTTTCATGGGCGCCGCCCACAAACGGAACGGCGCCGGCGCGGGAAGCTCCCTTACGACTACTCGCCCAGCGTCAGCAGCGAGGCGTTGCCACCGGAGGCGGTGGTATTGATGGTGATCGTCTTCTCGGTAGTGAACCGCGGCAGGTAGTGCGGCCCGCCAGCCTTCGGACCGGTACCCGAAAGGCCCTGGCCGCCGAACGGTTGCACGCCGACCACCGCGCCGACCTGGTTGCGGTTGACGTAGCAGTTGCCGACCTTGATCCGCGCGGCGATCTTCTCGACCGTCTCGTCGATGCGCGAGTGCACGCCGAGCGTCAGCCCGTAACCGGTCGAGTTGACCGCGTCGATGACCTTGTCGAGCTCGCCCGCCTTCCAGCGGATCACGTGCAGCACCGGGCCGAACACTTCCCGCTCGAGCTGGTCGAGCGAGCGCAGCGCGTACGCGCGCGGCGCGAAGAAACTGCCGTGCGCGGTGTCCTCGCCCATCGCGACGGTCGCGATCGGACTGGCCTCGCGGTCCATGCGCTCGGCGTGGGCGTGCAGGGTCTTCAGCGCGTCCTCGTCGATCACCGGACCGACGTCGGTCGACAGCAGCCCCGGGTCGCCGACCTTCAGTTCGGCCATCGCGCCGGCCAGCATGGTGACCACCTTGTCGGCGATGTCTTCCTGCACGAACAGCACGCGCGCGGCCGAGCAGCGCTGGCCGGCCGAGGTGAAAGCCGAGCTCATCGCGTCCTTGACCAGCTGCTCGGGCAGCGCCGAGGAGTCGGCGATCAGGGCGTTCTGGCCACCCGTCTCGGCGATCAGCACGCCGATCGCGCCATCGCGCGATGCCAGTGCGCGGTTGATCGCGTTCGCGGTCTCGTTGGAGCCGGTGAAGGCGACGCCGGCGATGCGCGGATCCTTGGTGAGTGCGGCACCGACCGTCAGGCCGTCGCCGGGCAGGAACTGCAGCACGTCCTCCGGCACGCCGGCCTCGTGCAACAGGCGGGTCGCGGCGTAGCCCACCAGGTTGGTCTGCTCGGCCGGCTTGGCGATCACGCTGTTACCGGTCGCCAGTGCCGCGGCAACCTGGCCGATGTAGATCGCCAGTGGGAAGTTCCAGGGGCTGATGCAGACGAATGCGCCGCGGCCATGCAACTGCAGCGTGTTGGTCTCGCCGGTCGGCGAGGGCAACGCCTCGACGGTGAACAGCTTGCGCGCCTGGCACGCGTAGTAGCGCAGGAAGTCGACCGCCTCGCGCACTTCGCCCACGCCGTCGGGGATGGTCTTGCCGGCGTCCTTGGTGCACATCGCGATGAACTCGGCCATCCGCGATTCGAGCAGGTTGGCGGCGTGCTCGAGGATCGCCGCGCGGCTCGCGGCCGGGGTCGCATCCCACTTGGGCTGCGCGGCGACGGCATTGACCACCGCGCGCTCGACCGTCGCGCTGTCGGCCGGCAGCCAGCGGCCGACAACCTCGCGGCGGTCGGCCGGGTTGGTCACCTGCAGCCACTCGCCGGCTGGCGTGGCCCCCGGCACCAGCGGCTCGGCGAACCAGTCGTCGCGCACCGCGGCGTTGATCTGTTGGGCCAGCGTGCGCAGCCGGTCGTCGTCGGCGAGGTTGACGCCCATGGAGTTGCTCCTGTCGCAGTACTGCATCGAACCGGCGAAGCTGCGGTACACGTCGACCGGCAGCGGGATGCGGGGATGCGGGATGGTTTCGAAGCCGGACACGGTCTGCACCGGGTCCCGGATCAGGTCGTCGATCGCGACGTCCTCGTCGGTGATGCGGTTGACGAAACTGGAATTGGCGCCGTTCTCCAGCAGCCGGCGGACCAGGTACGGCAGCAGGTCCTCGTGGCTGCCGACCGGTGCGTACACGCGGCACGGCACGTCGAGGCGGTCGGCCGGGATCACCTCAGCGTAGAGGTCGTCGCCCATGCCGTGCAGCTTCTGGAACTCGAACTCCACGCGCTTCCCCCCCAGGCGCGACATCCGGTGCACGGTGGCGATGGTCTGGGCGTTGTGGGTGGCGAACATCGGGTAGATCGCGTCGGCGGCATCAAGCATGCGGCGCGCGTTGGCGAGGTAGGACACGTCGGTGTTGGGCTTGCGGGTAAACACCGGATAGCCGGGATGGCAGTCGACCTGCGCGCGCTTGATCTCGGTATCCCAGTACGCGCCCTTGACCAGCCGCACCGGGATCCGGCGGCCGTGCTGGCGGGCGAGGTGGGCGATGAAGTCGATCACCTCCGGCGCGCGCTTCTGGTAGGCCTGCACGGCCAGGCCGCAGCCTTCCCAGCCGTCAAGCGACGCGTCGGCGTAGGCGCCGGCGAACACGTCCAGCGACAGTTCCAGCCGGTCGGCTTCCTCGGCATCGACGGTGAAGCCGATGCCGTGTTGCTTGGCCAGCTGCGCCAGTTCGAGCACGCGCGGGGTCAGTTCGGCCAGCACGCGGGCACGCTTGGCGTGTTCGTAACGCGGGTGCAGCGCCGACAGCTTTACGGAAATGCTGGGCGTGCCGAACACGTCGGCGCGGTGGAAGTCGCCGCTGCTGCCGATCGCAGCGATCGCGTCGCGGTAGGCCTGCAGGTAGCGCTGCGCGTCTGCCTCGGTCAGCGCGGCCTCGCCGAGCATGTCGTACGAGTAGCGGTAGCTTGCATTGACGCCTTTGCGGGAGCGCGCCAGCGCCTCGCCGATGGTCCTGCCCATGACGAACTGGTGGCCCATGATCTTCATCGCCTGGCGCACGGCCAGCCGGATCACCGGTTCGCCGACACGGCCGACCAGGCGCTTGAAGGCGTTGTGCGCGTCGCGCCTGGTTTCGTCGGCCAGATCGACCAGGTGGCCGGTCAGCATCAGGCCCCACGTCGACGCGTTGACCAGCACCGAGTCGGACTTCCCCATGTGGCGCTTCCAGTCGGCCTCGCCGAGCTTGTCGCGGATGAGCTTGTCGGTGGTTTCCTCGTCGGGGATGCGCAGCAGCGCCTCGGCAACGCACATCAGCAGCACGCCCTCCTCGCTGCCGAGGTCGTACTGGCGCATGAAGGCTTCGATGGCGCCCTGGTCCTGCGCGCGCGCGCGGACCCGGGTGACCATGTCGGCCGCGACCGCCTGTGCCGCGGCCTGCTCGGCCTCCGGTAGGCGCGCCTGCTCGAGCAGGCTGCGGACGTGCGCGGCCTCGTCGCGGACCCAGCCGGCGGTGATGGCGGCGCGCGGGCCGGCCGGCAACGCCGGGAGCTCGGGGCTAACCAGCTTGCGGACGGAAGCGCCAGCGGCCGGTCGGCCGCCGGAAACGGGGGAGGGATTGTCCATCGGGCCAGGGGAGGGAGGGTGGGGACGCGCTAGTCTAAGGCCGGCGACGGTACCGCGCGCGTGTACTGGAGCTTTGCATCACGTGGCGTTTCGCAACCGCCCCGAGCCCCGCCGGAACGCCGATCTTGACTTGCGTCAAGGCCTCCGGGAGACGTCGTGTGATGGGCGTCAGCTTGCCGCTTCCCCGCGCCACGGTTACGATTCATGGGTTATCCGTTGCGCCGAGCGCCGTTCCAGGTCGCGAAGCGCGGGGCCCTGCGCGGGCTCGCCAGCCACCTCTCCGCGGTCGATCCATGCCCGAAGGGCACGGGCGCCGGGAGTGGCAGCCCGCGGAGCACGATGCAAACACATGTCAATCAAGTGATTCTGGGGCTCGAAGTGATGAAAGCCGGTCGTTTCAAGCAGTGGGCAATGGGCGTGGCCGCGATGGCGACGCCGGTCCTCGCATTCGCACAGAGCGCCGACCCCGAGCGTTGGCAGCTCAACATGGGGCGTGGCGTGACCCACCTGTCCAACAACGCCTACGACGCGCACATGCTGGCGTTGTGGATCTGCGTGGCGATCGGCGTGCTGGTGTTCGGCGCGATGGCCGTCGCCATGTTCAAGTTCCGCAAGTCCAAGGGCGCCGTGGCGGACCGCGACTTCACCCACAGCACCCGGCTGGAGATCCTCTGGACCGTGATCCCGGTGGTGCTGCTGGTGCTGATGGCGGCGCCGGCAACGACCAAGCTGATCGCGATGTACGACACCCGGGACGCCGAGATGACCGTCAAGGTCACCGGCTACCAGTGGATGTGGAAGTACGAGTACCTGGGCCAGGGCGTGGAGTTCACCAGCCGCCTCGACCGCAAGAGCGACGCGCTGCGCCAGAGCGGGGTGGTGCCGACCGTGGCCGACCACGCCAACTACCTGCTCGACGTCGACAACATGCTGGTGCTGCCGACCGACACCAAGATCCGTTTCGTGATCACCGCCGACGACGTCATCCACGCCTGGTGGGTGCCCGCGCTGGGCTGGAAGCAGGACGCCGTGCCGGGCATCGTCAACGAGGCCTGGACCGACATCTCGACCCCGGGCATCTACCGCGGCCAGTGCGCCGAGCTGTGCGGCAAGGACCACGGCTTCATGCCGATCGTGGTCAAGGCCGTGCCGCCCGCCGAGTACCGCCAGTGGCTGGCCGCCCGCAGGGCCGGCAACGCCCCGGCCCCGGCCGCCGCGCCG
>NZ_JBJXHK010000077.1:0-8851 GCF_046638635.1 Lysobacter zhanggongensis | reverse complement strand
CGGCGTCATCGGCCGTCGCGCCGCGGCGCGCGGCACCGGGGCCGGCGGAGGCCCGGTGATCCCGCGTGGCCTGCATCGCAACCCCGAGGGCGCGGTACGGGTGCTGGCGCGGCTCAGACGTCTCCGTCGTTGAGCCAGCCCTCGCCGGTGCCGCGGTTGTAGACGTGGTCGCCGTCGAGCACGTCGCCGGCGGGCACGGACTCGAGTTGGGCCAGCCGCTCGTAGATCGGCGCGAAGTCCGGCCCGGTCGCGTCCATCAGCTGCTCGAAGCTGTCGATCACGAAGTAGGTCTTCTGGTAGGTGTCGATCCGGTAGCGCGTGCGCATGATCCGCTCCAGGTCGAAACCGATCCGGTTCGGCGCATCGCTCTCCAGGCAGTGGATCGACTCGCCCTTGGAGCTCACGATGCCGCTGCCGTAGATTCGCAGGCCGTCCCTCTGCCGGATAAGCCCGAACTCGACGGTGTACCAGTACAGCCGGGTCAGGTTGACCAGCGCGTCTTCGCCGATGCCGTGCGCCTTCACCCCGCCACGGCCGTACGCTTCCATGTAGTCGGCGAACACCGGGTTCATGAGCAGCGGCACGTGGCCGAACAGGTCGTGGAACAGGTCCGGCTCGGACAGGTAGTCCATCTGGTCCGGCTTGCGGATCCACCACGTCACCGGGAAGCGGCGGTTGGCCAGGTGGTCGAAGAACGTGAGCTCGGGCAACAGGCCTTCCACGCCCACCAGCTCCCAGTCGGTGGCCGCGCGCAGGATCGGGTTGAGGTCATCGAACCTCGGGATCCGGTCGGGCGTCATCTCCATCGCCGCCAGCGCGGACAGGAACTCGTCGCTGGCGCGACCGGGCAACACCGCCTTCTGGCGCTCGAACAGCTGCGCCCAGACCTGGTGGTCGGTATCGGTGTAGGTGTCCCACGGCTGCTCGACCACGGAGGTGGTGTAAACGGGCACGTAGCCCTTGTCGGTGAGCTGGTGTTCGACGCGCTTGGGCGATTCCATGGCGTGGGCCTCCTGTGGCGTGGGTGGACCGGTGCGGATCGCACGGGTGAACGTCCCACTCTAGCGGGCGGGTGCCGCAATCGTGTTGCGTTCTTGCGTGGATATCCCGAAACGGCGCAAGATCCTTGCGCCCCTAACGGCTCTCCCGGACCATGCCTGCCGTCACCCTCGACCGTACCGACGTGCTGTTGCTCGACCAGCTGCAGCGCGCGGGTCGCCAGACCAACGCCGAGCTGGCCGAACGGGTCAACCTGTCGCCGTCGGCTTGCCTGCGCCGGGTGCAGCGTCTGGAGCGCGACGGAGTGATCGCGGGCTACCGCGCGGAGGTCGACCCCGAACGGCTGGGACTGGGCCTGCAGGCCTTCGTCCGGGTCCAGCTCAACCACCACGACAGCGCCGCGATCGCCGCCTTCAGCGATTTCGTCACCACCTGGGACGAGGTGGTCGCCTGCCACGCACTGACCGGCGACATGGATTACCTGCTGCACGTGGTGGTGCGCGACCTGGAGCATTTCTCGCGGTTCCTGCTGGACAGGCTGCTCAACCAGGCCGGGGTCGACGATGTGAATTCCAGCTTCGTGCTGCGCACAGTGAAGGCCTTCCGCGGCTTGCCGCTGCCCCGCTGAACGGTTCAGGCAAGGAGGCGTCGGCGACCTGCAGCGGCAGGACCGGCGGCCGTTAACGGTACCGACCCCCCGGACTGCGGCCATGCTCATCCAACGGCTCAAGGCCGACTTCCGCCTCACCCTGATGACCGTGTTCGGCGCGCTGACCGTGGTCGGCATCACGCCGTTCGTGGTCTTCCGCATGCTCAACGACCAGCCGATTGCCGCGGTGGCGGACGTCGGGATCCAACTGGGCATCACCGCGATCGTGCTCTACGCCTGGCGCGGCGACCGGATGGACCGCGCCGGGCTGCTGGCCGCCGTGTTCTGTTCGGGGGGATGCGTGGCAATGGCCCATCTCACCGGCCTGACCGGAACGCTGTGGCTGTACCCGGTCCTGCTGTCCAATTTCCTGTTGGCCGCGCGCCGCCCGGCGGTGTTGATCTCCGCGGGTGCGATTGCGGTGCTGGTGCTCTCAGGTCCGTTCGAACCGGTCGAGGCCGTCACCTTTGGCGTCACCGCGGCGATGGTGAGCCTTTTCGCGTACTTCTTCTCGTACCGCACCGAGGCGCAGCGCCGGCAGCTNCTCTCAGGTCCGTTCGAACCGGTCGAGGCCGTCACCTTTGGCGTCACCGCGGCGATGGTGAGCCTTTTCGCGTACTTCTTCTCGTACCGCACCGAGGCGCAGCGCCGGCAGCTTGAAGGCGTCGCCGCGCGCGACCCGCTGACCGGCGCGCTCAACCGCCGCGGCCTTGACCGCGAGCTCGAGCGTGCCATCCAGGCCGCTGCACGCGACGGCCTGCCGGTGGGGCTGGCGGTGCTCGACCTGGACCACTTCAAGGAGGTCAACGATGCGTTCGGCCACGAGGCCGGTGACGCGGTCCTGCTGACCTTCGCCGATCTGGTGCGGCGGCTGACCCGGCGCGACGACCGCCTTTTCCGCCTGGGTGGCGACGAGTTCGCCCTGCTGCTGCCCGGTGCCGATGACGAGGCCCTGCTGCGCGTCGCCCAGACCGTGCGGCAGGCCATGCAGATGCACGGGCACGAAGCCGGTCGCGGGGTCACCGTATCGATCGGCGCAACCACCCTTCGGGTGGGCGAGTCGGCCCGGGATTGGATGCACCGGGCCGACACCGCCATGTACGACGCCAAGCGGGCCGGCAGCAACCGGGTGGTGGTTGCCCGCGCCGCAGGTCGCCCGGCCGACGCCCCGAGCCCGGCCTAGAAGCCGTCGCCGTCGAGCATCCGCCCGAGTCCGCCAAGCACCGAGCCCTCGCCGCGGTCCTTGCCGCCACCGCCCGGCGCGGCGGCCAGCATCCGGCCGGCCATGCGCGAGAACGGCAGCGACTGCAGCCAGACCTTGCCCGGCCCGGTCAGCGAAGCCAGGAACACGCCCTCGCCGCCGAACAGCATGCTCTTGATGCCGCCGACAGGCCGCACGTCCATGTCGACCCCGGCGTGGAACGCCATCACGCAGCCGGTGTCGACGTCGAGCCGCTCGCCGGGCTTGAGGTCGTACTCGACCACGGTGCCGCCGGCATGCACGAACACCCAGCCATCGCCCTCGAGCTTCTGCATGATGAAGCCCTCGCCGCCGAACAGGCCGGTGAGGATCTTGCGCTGGAAGTGGATGCCGACCTGCACGCCCCGCGCGCCGGCCAGGAAGCTGTCCTTCTGGCACACCAGGCGGCCGCCGTGGTCGGACAGCTTCATCGCCATCACCGTGCCGGGGTAGGGCGCGGCGAACGCGACCTTGCCCTTGCCCGATCCTTCGTGGGTGAACACCGTGGTGAACAGGCTCTCGCCGGTGACCACGCGCTTGCCGGCCGACATCAGCTTGTCCATGAAGCCGCCGCCCTGGCCCGCGCCGCGGCCGTCGCCGAACACCGTGTCCATCCGCACCGCGGCGTCCTTGTACATCAGCGAGCCGGCCTCGGCGATGGCGCTCTCGCCGGGGTCAAGCTCGACCTCGACGAACTGCATGTCGGCGCCGACGATGCGGAAATCGATCTCGTCGTCGCGGCCGCGGCCGGAGCCGGTCGACGGCATTGGCGGCATGCCGGGCGGTCCGCTGGCGCCGCGCGGCGCCTCGAGTTCGGCGACGTCGCCGACCGGGCGCCAGTCGGTGAAACCTTCGCGCCAGCAGTAATCCTCGGGATGCTGCTGGGCGTGGGCGCGCGCGGCGTTGTCGTCGAGCGGGCCGATGCGCGGGCTGTTGCTGCCTGCGCTGAAATACCAACGTTCCATGCGAATTCCCTGTCGATGTCCGGGTGAGCAAACGAGTCTAGGCGTTGCCGCTGGCCGTGGCGTATGCCGGAAGTGGCGCACCCGGGTCGCTCAGTCCCCGCGGCGGCGGAACGGCAGCACGGTGGTGGACTCGTCGTCTGCAGGCCGCTTCCACAGCACCGGCACGTCGTGCGGCGACGGCGGCTCGAGCGGGTCGTCGGTGCGATCCGCCTCCAGCGCGCGCTGTTCGTCCTCGATCTCCCAGCTGTAGCGGCGCCGCGGCGGCTGCGGGTCGAGCCGGCGCCAGAGCCAGGCCGCCAGCACGCCGCCCAGCGCTCCGCCCAGGTGGGCCTGCCAGGACACCCCGGGCTCGCGCGGCAACACCGTCATCAGCATGCCGCCGTAGAGGAAGAACGCGATCATCGCCGCCGCGATCGCGGGGCGGTCGCGTCGCAGCAGGCCGAGCACGAACACCAGGAACATCAGCCCGTGGGTGACACCGCTGGCGCCCAGGTGGTGGGAGCCGGGGTTGCCGAGCAGCCAGGCGCCCAAGCCGGAGCCGAGCCACGCCAGCGGCAGTGCGCGCAGCGTCGCCCGCGGATACAGCCCCATCGCGAGCGTGCCGAGCATCAGCAGTGCAATCGCGTTGGCGGCAAGGTGGTCGAACGAGCCGTGCAGCAGCGGCGCGCCCAGCAACCCCCGCAGGCCTTCCGCAGACCACGGCTGCACGGCCCACGCGCGCAGGTCGACGCTGCCCTGCAGCGTGAACACCACCAGCAGCACCAGCACGAAGCCCAGGCTCAGGTTGAAGGCGCGCAGCCAACGGCGGCGGTCGGCCGCGCGCTGGGTACGGGGGTCGGTGGGGTGGGCGTCGTCGGGCAGGTGCATGGACCCGACATGGTGCCTGCCACCGGCAATCCAATGGACCGCCGACGGGCCTCACCATTCCGCCAGTGGGCCACGACCGGCCCGCGTAGAATGGCGCGATGAACAACGACATGCCGACCGTCCGCCTCAGGAATGCCTGGAAATCGACCCATCCGTGGATCTTCCAGCGGCTGGTCGACAAGCCCGCGCAGCGCCCCAAGCCGGGCACGATCGTCGAGGTGGTCGGGGTCGACGGCGAGTGGGTCGGCCGTGGTTTCTACAACGGCCATTCGCGCATCGCGCTGCGGATGCTCGACAGCGACCCGGCCGCGGTCATCGACGCCAGCTGGTTCAGCCGCAAGATCGCCGCCGCGGTTTCGCTGCGCCGCGACGTGCTCAAGCTCGACGAGGTCTCCGACGCCTGGCGTGTGTTCCACAGCGAGGGCGACGGCATCAGCGGGCTGGTGGTCGACCGCTACGGCGACCTGCTGGTGCTGGAATACTTCAGCGCCGGCGCGTTCCGCCACCGCGAATGGATCATGGACGCACTGCGCGAACAGTTCCCCGGCTGCCGCTTCCACGGCTTTGCCGACGAGCACGTGCAGAAGCAGGAGAGTTTCGACTTCCGCGGTTTCGCCAGCAGCGGCACGGCGCCTACGCCACCGGCGTTGATCACCGAGTACGGGGTCAAGTTCCGCGCCGACCCGGCCGGGGCGCACAAGACCGGTTTCTTTGCCGATCAGCGCGAGAACCGCCAGTGGCTCAGCCAGCACGTCGCCGGCAAGCGCGTGCTCGACCTGTGCTGCAACACCGGCGGCTTCGCCGTGTACGCGGCGGTGCGCGGCGCGGAGGACGTGGTCGGCGTCGACATCGATGCCGACGTGATCGAGATCGCCAAGGGCAACGCCAGGCTCAACGGCGTGCGCCCGCGCTTCGTGCAGGCCGACATCTTCCCGTGGCTGCGCGATGCGGGGAATGCCGGCGAGCAGTACGACGTGGTGATCCTCGACCCGGCCAAGATGACCCGCGACCGCGAGCAGGTGATCCCGGCGCTGAAGAAGTACCTGGACATGAACAAGCTGGCGATCAGCGTGGTCAAGCCGGGCGGCCTGTTCGCCACGTTCTCGTGCACCGGCCTCGTCAGCGAGGAGCAGTTCCTCGACATGCTGCGGCGCGCGGCGTTCTACTCCAACCGCACGGTGCAGGTACTCAAGGTCGCCGGCGCCGGGCCGGACCACCCGTTCCTGGCCCAGGTGCAGGAATCGCGCTACCTGAAGGCGGTGTTCTGCCGCGTGCTGGACTGAGAACCGCCGGGTTGTGCAGGAGCGACGTTAGTCGCGACCCGGACATCAACAGGCAAGGGCGGGTCGCGACTCACGTCGCTCCTACCAAGGCCGGACGGACTCGCGGCACCCGCGTCGGCGCGAGTCGGTCGCAGCCGCCGAGACGGGGCGGACATACACTGGCCGCATGAACACCACGATCCTGCTTGTCCTCGTGATGGCGGCGCTGCTGGTCGCCATCGTGCTGCTGGTCCTGCTGCTGCGGCGCCCGGGCTCACCGATGGCCGACCCGGCACTCGCCGCCGAGCGTGACCGTCTTGCCGACGAGCTGCGCGCCGAGCGCGACCGCGTGCGCGAACAGTCGCTGGAAACCGGCCGCCTCAACGGCCGGCTCGGGGCGCTGGAGGCGGCACTCGAGGAGCAGCGCGGGGTGGCCGCACAGATGGAGCAGGCCCTGGCGCTCGCACGCACCGAGCAGCAACGCCTGCAGGCCGAACACGCCGAGGCGGCGGCACACCTCGAGCATGCCCGCCAGGCCAACGCCGACATGAAGGCCTTCCTGGCCGAAGCGCAGACCCGGCTGTCGGGTGCGTTCTCCGAGCTTGCCGGCAAGGTGTTCGAGGAGAAGGGCCAGCTGTTCGAGAAGAACGTCAAGCACGCCCAGCAGCAGTCCCGCTCCGACATCGAGTCGCTGCTCAAGCCGTTCGCCGAACGCATCGGCGAATTCCGCACGCGCGTCGATGCGCTGTATGGCGACGAGGCCAAGGAGCGCGCGTCGTTGCTGGGCGCGGTCACCGAACTGAAGTCGCTCAACCAGGAGATGGCCGGCCAGGCGGCGGCGTTGACCCGCGCGCTGAAGGGCAGCTCCAAGGTGCGGGGCGACTGGGGCGAGCTGATGCTCGAGAGCGTGCTGCGCGGCTCCGGCCTCGAGGACGGCGTGCACTACGACCGCCAGAAGTCGACGACCGACGACGACGGCGCCCGGCTGCAGCCCGACATCGTGGTGCGCCTGCCCGACGAGCGCTGCGTGGTGGTCGACAGCAAGGTCAACCTGGTCGCGTGGCAGGAGGCGATGAACGCCGAGACCCCGGAGCTGCAGCAGGATGCGATGCGGCGCCATGCCGTCGGCCTGCGCCAGCACATGAAGGAGCTGGGCGAGAAGAACTACCCGAAGGCGATCGGCGACTCGGCGCTCGAGATCACCATCGCCTTCATCCCGATCGAGGGCGCGCTGTCGGCCGCGCTCGGCACCGACACCGCCCTGCAGACCGACGCGTTCGAGCGACGGATCGTGTTCGCCTCGCCCAACACGCTGATGGCGCTGTTGCGCGTGGTCGAGCGGCTTTGGACGCGCGACAAGATCCAGCGCGAGGCGGTCGCGATCAGCGACAGCGGCGGCAAGGTGCTCGATGCGTTGATGGGTTTCGTCGCCGAGTTCGACCTGGTCGGCAAGCGCCTGGACGACGNCGCGACGTGGTTGGCATGGTCGGCGACGCACCGCTGAGCCCGCTGCGCCAGGTCAACGATGACGCCACCCGGATCCCGCTGCAGGGCCTGCAACTGGTCGATATCCGCACCCAGCTGCTGGCCACCGACAGCCTGCGCGAAGGCGCGGCCGACGACTACGCACTGGTCCGCGACGCCTGGATGCAGCGCCGCCAGTACCAGATCTTCGGCGACCGGGTGCAGAGCGAGGACGAGATCGCGCTTCCCGACTACCTGCAGGACGACACCCTGCCGCTGGTGCCCGCCGGCGCCGTGCCGGTGATGCCGACCGACGGTTGAGGTGGCGCCGGTGCGCCGGCGATCCGTGTAGGAGCGGCTTCAGCCGCGATCGGCGCCTGGCGCAGGCCAACGGTTTCGGATCGCGGCTGAAGCCGCTCCTACACGGATCGCCGGCGCACCGGCGCCACCTCAACCGTCGGTCGGCATCACCGGCACGGCGCCGGCGGGCACCAGCGGCAGGGTGTCGTCCTGCAGGTAGTCGGGAAGCGCGATCTCGTCCTCGCTCTGCACCCGGTCGCCGAAGATCTGGTACTGGCGGCGCTGCATCCAGGCGTCGCGGACCAGTGCGTAGTCGTCGGCCGCGCCTTCGCGCAGGCTGTCGGTGGCCAGCAGCTGGGTGCGGATATCGACCAGTTGCAGGCCCTGCAGCGGGATCCGGGTGGCGTCATCGTTGACCTGGCGCAGCGGGCTCAGCGGTGCGTCGCCGACCATGCCAACCACGTCGCGCACGGTGCGCGGCCCGAACAATGGCAGCTCGACGTAGCGCGACTTCTCCCAGCCCCACATCCCCAGGGTCTGGCCGAAGTCCTCGCTGCGCCGCGACAGCTTGGCGTCGCTGGCCGGGTCGAAGATGCCGCCGATGCCGAGCGTGGAATTGAGCAGGAACCGCCCCACCGCGTGCGCGGCCTGGCCGGGCTTGCCCTGCAGCAGCGCGTTGACCGCCGAGACCGGCTGGCCGAGGTTGCTGAAGAAGTTGCTGACGCCCAGCCGCACCGGCCGCGGCACGACCGCGACGTAGGCGCGGGCAAGCGGGCGCGCGACGGTGCGGTCGACCGCGTTGTTGAAGCGGTGCATCTGCCGGTTGTAGCGCTCCCACGGGTCGTGCGGCGGCGCGACCGTGGCCGGTGCGGGCAGGGTCGGATCAGCCACCGGGTCGTAGGCGGGCTCGCCGTAGAGCGCGGCGAAATCGAGCTCGGCCTGGGTGGGGACCGACCCGCTGTCGTCAGCCGCTTCGAGGCCCGATGTGATCGCGGGATCCTGCGGCATGCCGTCAGCCGCGGTTGGCACCAGCGTTGTCGTGGCCGGGTCGAGGGCAACGGCGTCGCTGGCCGCGGCCGCGTCAGTCGCCGGGCGCCCGGGGACG